>JANXOO010000934.1 GCA_025353525.1 Schlesneria sp.
CCGTCAAATTCGGCAATAAAATCTTCGCCGAGCGCTGTGAGCGACCGTCCAGCCAGCACCATGAAAACGGCAACGAAAATCGTTCGCCAGTCGTTCAATCGATTCATCCGTGATCCTGTCAGCGTCATCCTGACCAGCGCAAGTTACAGACTAAGTCCTTGATTCTAATGGACTTCGCGAGATTCTTAAAGGGGGAAATCCGGGTCGCTCAAAACGCGATTGTCGCAATCGATTGACTAATCGGACTGCGGGAAAAACCGATAAAACCACGCTTGCGGGTAGCACTGGTTATGGTTCCCGATTGGATTTTCTTCCATTGAAGCATGGACAAACGACAAGTCTCGCTCAATTTCCTGATCTGAATCCGTTTTTGCGTTGTGAACGGTCTTGTGGAAGGGCACAATAAATCAGCTTTGGTGTCAGTGACGCGAACGACCGTGACGCTGAAACGAATCGAATATTGGTTGGAAGGATATGCCTCGTGAGCCAGAACGTACGATTATCCGCTGCAGAACGTGATCGGGAAGCGAACGAAATTCCGCGAGAACTCGCGGAACTGGGCCAATTGATTCTCTCACTCAAGACGACACAGCAGTCCGAACTTGATATGGCATTCCTGCGCGTCGTCGAATCGGTCAACCGTCGCCGGAGGATTCTTGAACTCGTTCAGGAATCGCTATCGCAATTGCGACTTGACATTAAATATCTGATGTTTGATCTCGAATCCACTCGTAAAGAACGCGATGAACTCCGTGAGCAGTTCGAGGATCGCTAGAGTCACCTCACTCAACCAACGCAACGCCAGAATCAACGTCGACCACCGCGCCAGCACATCTACCATTCAGCGAGGCATGCCTGCGCTGCTCTACTCTGCATGCGTGGCAAAGAAGTGTGTTCCCTACGGCCCCGCGCCAGGACTGGATCACATCTCCTCGACGAGGAAACCACTTTCGACGAGGTGAGCATTTTCGACGAGGTGAGCACTTTCGACGAGGTGAGCAAACTCCAACGCGAGCGTGGGATGTCAACCCCTGATTCTTCGCATTTCGGTCGTCGAGCATTTCAGTCGTCACATTCCGCAAGTCGATTTCAACGTGTTTCAGATATGCCGATCGACCGATGACCGCAGTTGCAAGAAAACAAGTACAGACAAGTTGCAAGATCGCAGTTCATCGGCCTCAGGGTTCGGGTCAACGATTGTGCGCACTTCGAAGTATCGGGCGATTGACATCCCTCGCTCGCCTGCCGTTCGGTGTTGAACAATGAAGACACATCATTGGGCGCTTCGGAGAATTGACGTGCCGAAGGGAGAACAAACCGCAAATCGTCAGGCGGTCGTAGCGCGGCGGGGTTTGATGTCGCTGTAGTGACTCGCATAAACGGCGGGGACACATGTATTTTGTCGACTCAGTTGCAAAATGTCGTTCCGATTGCATAAATCGGCGGTCAGGGGATTGTTCGGCAGTGTTCTGAAGTGCTCTCATGGCCCGTCAGGCTCGCCCGGGATTATTTTCTGCCGACTCAGTTGCAATTGTGCATGTCATGAATCGCGTGATTCGTCCTTGCTTTCTGCCGGGTGACGGATCCGGTCACGGAAAAGAACGATACCCACCGCAAGGCCTGGATCGAGGATCAGTTGCGTCCGCTGGCATCTCACTTCAGGATCGATCTTCTCGGCTTTGTGATCCTGACGAATCATTTTCATTCGATGCGGCGTTCACGTCCCGATTTGGTTCAGACATCGGATGACACCGAAGTCGCCCGGCGGTGGCTGATGCTATTCCGTGTCCGCAAGGATGTTGAAGGACGCGCGGAAGAACCGAACGAGATGGAATTGGCCGCGATCCTGAGCGTCTGAAAATGATGCGAGCGCGGTTGAGAGACATTTCGTGGTGGATGGGTTTGTTGTGCCAGCACATCGCCGTTCGAGCCAACCATGAGGACCAGGAGACCCGGCGCTTTTCCCGGAGCCGGTATCGAGCAGTACGATTGCTGGATGAACAAGCCCTTACAGCGTGTGCGGCGTATATCGACCTGAACCCGATCCGTGCCGCGCTGGCGGAAACATTGGAGTCGAGCGA
>JANXOO010000983.1 GCA_025353525.1 Schlesneria sp.
GACCGGCGTCTGGTTCGTTGCCATGCCATGCGTCACGACATGGTTGATGACTTTCACTCCCGCTATCTGATTAACGAGTTCGCAGAGATCCAGTCCGTCGTCGTTCGCTTCGAGCGACCCTTCCAGGCAAACTCCCTGTTCGCACTGATGGACTGTCAGGCGCGAAAACCTCAGGCCGGGCTGAGCCTGCAACCTCCGCTGAATCCGACACTCCAGTTCGTGGGGTCCTTCAGCGGCAGAACCGGTCGGCGATCCGGATGTCGACGGCAGCAGGACGGGAGGAATAACGACGGGCGACAATTTCGACGAAGAGAGTGAGCGCTGTGTCATCTGTGTCTTCCTTGTGATGAAGGATGAAAATTCTCCGTAACAGCACCACCAAGTCTAGTCGTTCGAATTCAGAATCCCAAACAAATTCTCCCGAATCCCAAACAAAAACGGAAATCTGTTACTCAGGTGTGTACCGTCAGCTGATAGCCTGACTCGAGTTCGTCGTCGTCGAGCGACATCAGAGCGTCGACAACTTCAGTGGCATAAGCGGCTAGTTCGTCGGCTGTTTCAGGCGCCGGGCGAAGTCGAGGCGTTTCCGGTATAAGAGCCGGGCTGCTTTGGACTCGCAACGAATCAAAGTCGTAGACGCCGAAGACGACTTGAGGTCCATCGTTGCCGTACAGCGACAACTCGCGCTGCAACTCGAGCGCCGAAACTGCAGCGTTCACATAGGCGGTGACTCCCACGAGGATCGACCGGAACATACTCTGGTCGGGCAGCGCCATCCCCAGATATTTTTCCAGAGCATGCGACGAGCCGCGCACCGCGATTTGAATCTGATCGACCAGCGATCGCAACGGAAATGTGCAGGCGATATTGGCGTATGCGTCTGGAGACAGGTGTGTGTCGACCGCCGCCGTGACCGCACCGCACTTGGCGTGTCCCAGCACGACGATCAACTTCAAACTCTCTTTGAGATGTCGCAAGGCATAGTGCAACGAACCGAGGCATTCGGAACCAAGGACATTGCCGGCGATTCGCAGTACGAACAGATCGTTGAACGATTGGTCGAACACGGCTTCGGTCGGAACGCGCGCGTCAGAACAGCCCAGAACGGCAGCAAACGGGGCTTGCGCGGGCATCGCACCAGGAAACAATGGTAACCCCGATGTCATCGGGCAGATCGGAACGATGATCGGATCACCGGCATCGCCACCAAGCGTCCGTTCCTGCATCCGATTGACCAGTTGTTTGAAACGGTCGTTACCCTCGACAAGTGCGTCGATCGCTGCTTGTGCATCCGGGATTTGTCGGGCTTTAATCGGGGCAAAAGGATCGTAACGGTAAATGAGATCCATCAATCACACGTCCTGGAATTTCCGGCAAATAGAGAAGGAAACACGGTATTGCAAAATACCGGTCGTAATCTGCATGGTAATCCTGTCACGGGTGCGAGGACTATCAAGGATACCGGGAAAATGCACAATTATCGGCGATCCGAACGTCAAAGTCTGCGAGTAGCCCTGCTGAACATTTGGAAGCGAGAAAACCTGTCATCTGAAGTGTCCGCGAAATCCCGACAAAATTGGAATCCGCCCGGTGAACTCGTGCAGAAACAATCTCGAAAGAAACAATTCCAGCCTTCTACGGCTCCCGATCTTTCGTAGAATGCGGTTCGCGATCAGGCCGCATACCGGGACAAGTTTCATGACTGCCATCTATGACTGGAATCACATCGTTTGCGAACGGGATCTGGATGATCTGGGGCACGCGAACAATATATCGTATTTGAAATGGATGCAGTCGGCATCACTGGCGCATTCGGCCGCTCAAGGGTGGCCGATCGAAGCCTACCGCGAACTCGGTCGAGGCTGGGTCGTTCGATCACACTCGATCGAATACCTCGTGTCTGCCCTGTTGGGTGACCGGATTGTCGTCCGAACGTGGGTTGCCGATCTGAAAAAAGTAACTTCGTTGCGTCGCTATGAATTCATTCGTGTTTCAGACGCTGCCGTCCTCGCACGCTCGGCAAGCGATTGGGCATTCATTGATTATGCATCGGGAACACCGAAACGAATCCCGCCCGAGGTTTCCGTCGCGTTTGAAATCGTTCCTGACAATGACGACACCTTGCGTGCGACATCTGCGGTCCGGCAGAAAGACAAGGTTTCGCCGGGCGGTTCGATCTAAGGATCGGCGCATCAACAATTGTCGCAAGTTGCTGAGATGCCAGTGGATTTCTCCAGGGCGAATCGTCGAAAGAGGAAGATAACCACAGAGCGGCTGTGTTTCTTTTCAAGAGAAAAAGGGGTCGGAATCAGGAAATTGCGAGAGGTAATTGGGAATTCCAATTCTGTCCTGTTTTGAGCATTGCGTTAAGTATGACGAGGA
>JANXOO010001016.1 GCA_025353525.1 Schlesneria sp.
GTTGGAAAGAACAGGGACACCAGAGTTCCGATGCACGTCCGCGCGTCAGTACATGCAGGCCTTTGGTCAACGGTACGGGCACGACGGCTTTCGAAATGCCTTTTCAGTCGATCCTGCCAAATAGGTGGCCCAACGTCGGTCCAGGTGGAATTTCCCAATGCGGGCTCTTGCTGCCACTCATTGACCGATCGCCTTTTTCAACGCGTCGACGATCTCGGGAGCCACGGTTTCATTGGCTGATCGATATCCAAACGCGTCAGCGACTTTCCCGTTGATCACAACAAGCGCCGTCAATTGAGCGTCGGTGTTCACGGCCCAACCATCGGGACCCGTCGTTGCACCTGGAAAAACCGTCAACGGGTTTGCCGTGAACGTTAATGACATTTGAATCCGTGGCAGGTGTTCTTTCGTCTTCGCTTCATCACTTGTGAGAAAGACCGTGACGAGCGAGACATCATTGCCGGCATCAATGGCAGACTTTTCCAGGGCCTTGAGCAATCGTGCCAACGGTCGATCGAAACGATCGTGTTGGACGAAAATGTAGATCGTCGGCTTCGTCCCGCGTTCGGCAGCGTAGTCGAGTTCCTTTCCCTGTTGATCTCCGGTGACCGCGAACACTTTCAGCGCGGGGATTGCCGTGCCGGCGTTCGGTCCCGAGGCGATTTCCGCATGAGCCGTGCAAGCGACAAGTCCGGCAATGACGCAGCAGACAAATCGAACGATACCCATTGGAAGCTCCTGTGAATTGGAAATTACTTCGTCCAGAATGAACGACCAGAAATCGCAGTTGGAATTGATAAAGGGTCAGGTAAATATTGTACTTCGTTTTATATGTACTTGTCCGCTTTGTTTTTCCGCATTCATGACCATCGTCAAATGTCACGTAACTCACCGGAACCCACAACCGATCACCACCAGTGATGTAACCACGACTATTAACGCCATTGCCAACCCCGACGAGATCAGCAGGTGGCGGCCAGTGTTGTGAGCCATTTGTGGATTGCTGCCGATCGCCTTCACGCACAGCACTACCAGGCCAGTCAAAAGCAAGAATACGAACACAAACACCGCGAAATTCGATCCGATTGCGGATTGGATCGAGTGCCATCGTTCGGTCGCTGTTTGGGTGGGCGGCGCGGCTGTCGCGAACGCGAACACAACAAACAAGAGCACAACAACGGCCAATACACCGATGCCGCCGAAGACCAACAATGCTGATCGAGCCAACGGGCTCATGTCCGGATAGGGCGGCCCGCTCGTGAGCAGTTCGCCCTTCACTAGTCCTTAAATAAGCGTACGCCGCGCGGTTTTTCGCAGTTTTGGCGAGCGCGCACGATGAGCGGGTCGCATTTTCGGCGAGGAACTTCAGCGGCGGTGGTCGTGGCAATCGAATGGT
>JANXOO010001028.1 GCA_025353525.1 Schlesneria sp.
GTCCAGACGCCGTTCATAGTTCTGCACCCATTCCCCGATCTCGTCGACCTTCGCTCCGAACATCGCTCCTTCGCGCGGTGGTGTTCGACCGTAGTTGTGGATCACATCGTTTCCACCTGTTGTCATGACAACGATTCCGAATGTGTCAGCGGGAAACGTTTCGAGTTTAGGAAGCTGATAATCAACGCACTCGATCGAAGTCGTCCCCGAGAGTGACCGGTTCAGCGGTTGCAGATTAGGCAACACCCGCGACAGGCTGATTCCTTCCATATCAGAGAATTCATCGACCGGGTTCTTCACGAGCCGGTTGAAATATGCTCGGCCGGGCGAAGCACCCAGTCCCTGAGTAATACTGTCACCCAACCCCAGCAGCACAACCGTCCGCTCGGTCCAGGGTTGCTCGAAGTGTTCGCGCGACACTGCGGGACCGGCGGGACCGCCATCGACGGGCCGGGCATACCGGAAATAGCGATAAACGACGGCCCCGGCAACAATCAACAGCCCTGCGCCGATCAATACGACGAGTCTTGATCGGCGTTTCACATGCGGAACGCCGGTGAGTGCCGGGATATTTACAATGATGCGTTTCTCCCCCGTCCTGGAAATTCAGTGAACCTGTCAAACCTCTGAAGCCTCATTCAGGATAGCGATTACCGCCGCAAACTTCACCGGTTTGCCTGTGCCTACAATTCGCTGAAACGACTTGGTCGCGTTTGATGGCTCATGTATACTCCCGTTGAGACATATCGGGGATTATTTTTTTAATGAATTTTTCCCGCAATCGATCGTGTTCGATTTGTTTCACGTTTCTGCCGCAAGAATTGAGTTGGGTTGGAGTGTTCAGCGATGTCCGATGAAGTGAAGCGAAGTCATGTCGAAGTGATCAAGGAAGAAAGCCACCAGCTACGCGGGACGTTGGCTTTGGAGCTTCAACACGATCAGGAATTCGGCAAGGATTCAGAACATCTGATCAAGAATCACGGAATCTACCAGCAAGACGACCGTGATACTCGAAAAGCCAAAAACGCTGACGGAACGGCCAAAGGCAAGCAGTTCATTTTCATGGTCCGGACACGCATTCCCGGCGGAAAAGTATCGAGCCGACAGTTCTTGGACCACCTCGACATTTGCGACGAATTCGGAAACGGTACGCTGCGCGTGACGTCGCGGCAGGGCTTTCAACTGCACGGTGTGATCAAGAAGAATCTCAAAGCAGCGGTCCGCAAAATTAATGACACGTTGTTGACAACACTCGCCGCCTGCGGCGATGTCGAACGCAACGTCATGTGCTGCCCTGCTCCGATTAAAAACAGTCCCGTCCATGATCAGATGCAACAGATGGCCGAT
>JANXOO010001089.1 GCA_025353525.1 Schlesneria sp.
CGAGGTCGAGCTCGCCCAGGCGCGTCGCGTTTTTGGCAGAACCGAAGTGTCATAGTGTAAGACAGCCGTATTTCGTCCGTAGGGAAATGCCGACAGAATCGCTCGTTCGGTATCTGTGGCACCGTCGCCAAGGATCTGCAGCGACTGGTCACTATGGCACGCGAAGATGACGTGATCAAACGACATCACAGGTCCCCTTCGGGGCTGGACTTCGACCCGATCCGGAAATCGCCGGACGTTTTGCACGAGAGTTTGCAGCCGAATGCGATCCCGAAAGTGACGGGTGATCGCGTTCACGTACGTTCGCGAGCCCCCTTCGATAACGCGCCATGTCGGTCGCAGTAATACGTTGAGCAAACCGTGGTTGTCGTAAAATTCGACAATAAACCGGATGGGAAAACTGGCGAATGTTCCGGTCGGACATGACCAGATCGCCGCACCCATCGGAAACAGATAATTCCGCGAGAACGAATCCCGGAATCGGTGTTTCGTCAGAAATTCGGCCACGGTCGTTGTATCGTCACAGTCGGCAACAAGCCTTCGTGCTTCGCGGTTGAATCGCAAAATGTCCGCGAGCATCCTGTAGAACGACGGTCGCAACAAATTGCTGCGCTGAGCGAACAAGGTATTCAACGAATTTCCGTTGTATTCCAGTCCGCTGCATTCGTCGCTAACACTGAAGCTCATCGTGGTCGCTCGCGATGAGACACCCAGTTCGTCGATCAGCTTGATAAAGTTCGGGTAGGTCCAGTCGTTGTAAACAATGAATCCCGTGTCGATCGCATGCCGCTCACCACCCAGTTCGATATCGACAGTATTCGTATGTCCCCCCACATAGTCGTTGGCTTCCAGCACCGTGATCTCGTGCTCGGAATGCAAACGATACGCTGCTACGAGTCCGGAAATTCCCGAACCAATGATGGCCACTTTCATCCAGACCGCTCCTGAAAATCAGCGAGGGTCGAATTCCGTACCGACCCCGCCTTTTAATAAAACGTTCAAAACGTTCATTTTGAAATCATACAATGACGCCGGTGTCCATGCAACGGCACGGGCCGATCTCTCGAACATTCGGCATCGTGATTCACTACCATTTCTGTGATTCAACGCAATCGCATACGATCTGCATGGCAATTTGTCGTGCTTGACATCGACCCGTTCGAGATTACAATAAAACGTGCAATACGTTTGTTTTTTTGGCCGTCGCAGTATGACTCAAGGCTCCGACTTCGTTTCTCCCAGACAAGTGGCACGAGCGATCGGTGTCAGCGAATCGTCATTGAAACGATGGTGCGACCAGGGGTTGATCGCAACCACTCGCACAGCGGGCGGACACCGGAAAATGGCGATTTCCGAGGTGCTGCGGTATCTCCGCGAGACCAATCAAAAACCTGTCTTGCCGGAAATACTGGGACTTCCTTCCACCAGTGAGTCTGCCGATATCGGCCTGGTCAGAAGCGGACCACTGCTTGTCGAAGCGTTGATGACCGGAGACGAAGTGCTCGCCCGTCAGGTCGTGTTTGATCTCTTTCTGGCAAAGCACTCTTTGAGCGAGATCTTCGACACCGTCATCGCGGTCGCATTTCGAGAAATCGGCGTTCGCTGGGCCTGTCAACTTGCAGAGGTTTATCAGGAGCGTCGTGCCTGTGAAATCGCACAGCATGTTCTGTTCGATTTACGGCGCGTCCAACAGGTCCACGAAGGTAATAAGCGTGCGATCGGGGGGACGATCGAAGGTGATCACTACGCGCTATCCTCTGCCATGGCCGAACTCGTATTGCGAGACACCGGCTTCTCGACGACTTCTCTGGGGACATCGATTCCTTTTGCGTCTTTGATCGAAGCCATCAGGCAGACAAAGCCCGACCTGTTCTGGCTGAGCGTTTCGCATATTCGCGACGGCATCGATTTCATCGCTGAATTCGCAAGAATGTCGCAAGCCTGTCATTCGACGGGAACGGCTTTGGCCGTCGGTGGACGCGCATTGACGGACGAATTACGGAGTCGAATGAAGTACTCTGCCTTCTGCGATACGATGCAGCATCTTGAAGCCTTCGCGACAATAATCGTTGCCCAACGGACATAGGTTGGTCGCCCAATGGTACTCACTTTGTCGAAACGACAAGGTCACCTGAGGCGTTACCGAGGGAGTCCACGCGAGAGAAAACAGGTGAAACTCCCTCGCTAGCGCTTCGGGTGACCTCAAGTGAGTACCATGGGTTGCCTGCCATCTGGCGAAAAACGCAACCTCGACGGCGAATCACCGATGGCGCAACGCCGTGACCGATTTTTGAATCCAGCCTGAGGAGGCGAGTCTGCCAAATGTTGCCCCGGCACGCCGGGGTCGCTCCGCGACAGGAAAGCCGTAGCGCAAACAGGCAAGCATGTTGCCCAAGGTATCCATTCGATTGAAACCTTCGGTGAACTTCACACGCGCATTTGCGATTCGTCGCCTTGATTTCGACAGGCACTGTTTTTGCAATTCGGCAATCCTGTCGCGGAGCGACAGGGCTTTTGCCGAGCAAAATTCGGTCACGGCGTGGCCGATGAGGGTGTGAAATAACAATTCACTCGCGATCGTGATTTGCCGGCACAAGGCGACGCATGGCGATTGACGAAAGTCTTTTCACAACAGGGTCGGGGTCATCGAGCAGCTTTTCGAGCTCGGCGACGGATGACGCTGGGGCAAGTTCGACAATCACCTGCATCGCCCGGTGCCGCAGTTCCGGCTGTTCGAATGATTCCGCCGAACGGACGTACGCGAGCAGCGGGATCGTTCCTGCCGGTCCAAGGCTTCGGATCTGTTCGTCATAGAGACTCCTCATTTTGGACTGGCCGACGCGCGCCAGCAGTTGTGTCAACTGCCGACGAAGCTCAAGGTCATCGGGGCTTTTGAGGACCAGCAGCGGAAGTTGCCAACTGAGTGCCTGAAACAAGTCCGCTCGCGCACCCGTCGAAGGAAAGTCGCCTTGTCTGATCGCTAATGTGTCTCCCGGATTCACCGTACAGCCAAATTTCGGCTGTTCCATTTTCACCTCGATCGATGCGGGTGACACAGCGAGGCACCGCGTGTCCTGATCGGCCGAAGCTTGCCACTGCGTCTCTGACGATGACGGGCAAGTGAGCAACATTTCGCGCATCGGACGTTGAATCGATCTTTTCGTAGAAATTTCGAGGCTGGTAGTATCGGGTGCACGACACCACATTTCCCCCGACACCAGTTCAACCTGCTCGGATCGATGGAGTACCAGTTCGGTTTCTGCATTTAACCGGATCAGCGTATCCGCCGTCGTCCGAATCTCGCACAGTGAATTTCCTTGTGTCCGAATCCGCGCATGAGCGGGCAACCGGGTGTGCGCAGCAACATTCAAATACGTCCATTCGCGAGCATTCTCGCGCATGACTTCGACCGGACCCGTCGCCATCGTGATTTCACCAATTCCGGTCGACGTTCCCGGAGTTCCGGAAATGACAGATGTCACAATCACAACAGTGCTGACTAACATCAGGATCACTGCGGCCGAGTTTCGTGTTGGTGCCACCGAACGCCTGACTCCCTTGCCACCCGTCGTATACAATCCGGCGATATCGGAAGCCGGACTACAATTCATTGACCGATCACCCGAAGTTGGCGTGCCTGACGCGGAAATCTCGCGCAGCACGCGATCGACGGCGGAGCCTGCTGACGGCGGAGCCAGCGTCCGTCCCAACAGAGTGTCGAGAGCTCGCAATTCGGCCGCTCGCTCACCGCAGGCATCGCAATGCGAAAGATGGAGTTCGAGCGTGTCGCGTTCATCCGCAGTAAGCTCGCCGTCGATTGCCGCGTTCAACAACAGCGGTATGGTTTCGCAGTTCATACGTGACTCCGAAGTTTCGCGAGGCGAATTCGAAGCAACTCGCGGGCGCGGGCCAGTCGATCATTAACGGTCGCGCGGGCCACCCCCAACCACCGCGCCATTTCGTCGTATGTCAGATTCTCGTAGTAGTGCAGCAAGATGGCTTCGCGCAACTCCTCGGGTATTGACGCGATCTGTTCCAGCACTGCCAGTCGCTCGTCATTTACGCACGCCGACTCGAACGGCATTCCCGTGACCGAAGTTGCCAGCCATTCGAGCCCGACAACAGGTTGCGGCTGCCGTCTTCGATCGCGTCCCTGATCGGCGCAAGCATGTCTGGCGATACCTCGCAGCCACGGACCGAATTGGTCGGGCTCGACAAGCGAACCGATGTTTCTGTACCCGCGAACCAGGACATCCTGCGCCAAATCCTCGGCGTCGTGCAGCCCACCGACCGACGAACGAGACTGGCAGAACGCCAGAATTCGACAAAACCACCGACGTGCCAGGACACCGTAAGCAGCCGTTTCACCGGCAACCACGCGGCGAACCAGCTCACCGTCGGTCATAGCACGATTCCTCAAACGTAACACAATCAACAGGACTGTCGGAAATCGTGACCGATCAGGCTGGCATAAAACAGTGAAAATCCAAAAGAAAAAATAATGCAGACTTTTCCGGATTCCGGTAGTCTGATCCGTGACGAGTGACGACTGATGATCGCTGTTGCAATGTTCCCGGTTATTCAAAGGAGATTGTCATGATCAAATGGAAGTCATCGAGCCGGTTTGCTGTCGCTCTGGGGTTGGGGTTAGCGATTTGTATCGCCAGTCGCGTCTGCGCCGAACAACCTGCGGCAAACGACGATCAACGCCACTACGGGGCTCTGCCTGGTGAACTGGTGGTCCACGAATGGGGGACGTTCACTTCGTTCTCGGGTTCAAACGGAGTGCAACTCGATTTCAGGCCCTTGATTGAGGATGATCTGCCTGAGTTCGTTTATGATCGCCTGCTTCAATCGGGCACGCCGACATTTTCCAAGTCGCGCATCCGGGCTCGTGTCAGAATGGAAACTCCGGTGACCTATTTCTACACCGATCGGGAACGCACGGTCCGAGCGAGTGTCGAATTTCCACAGGGGCTGTTGACCGAGTTTTATCCGCCGGTTGTTTCAATGCTCCCTGCACCTGACAAGCTCATGGATGAAGCCAAAACGCCCGGCAATTCGAAGCTCGACTGGGGCGAAATCGACCTCATTCCGGCCCATGTGCTGGCACCAACCGTCAAGGATGAAAAAACGAAGAAATGGATGCAGAGTCTGGTCGAGCAGCGCATCCTTCCTCATGATGTTGCAAACGGCAATCACTATTACAGCGCTCGCGAAACCGATTCAGCATTCGTTCATATCCGACTGAACCCGCCGAAATCCGAACCTCGCGCGCCGTCTGGCGACTTTATCGAAAAGTTTCTGTTCTACCGGGGCGTCGGTCGATTCGATCAACCGCTGAATGTCTCAGTCGCTGACGATGGCAAAATTACTGTGGCCAACACTGGCAAACAGACAATCCGTTCGCTCTTTCGAGTGACTGTTGACGGGGAAATGATCACCCTTTCAACGCTCGACCAACTGGCAACGGGTGCCCACGTGGAATTTCCGAAGGAAGAGCGGCAAGTGAACCCCGCCGAATTGCAGAAAATGATTGCCGAAGCTCTGATGAAAGAGGAACTCTATCCGAAAGAAGCGTCAGCGATGGTCAATACATGGGCTGATTCCTGGTTCACCGAGCAAGGGACACGCATCTTCTACATGCTCCCTCGCGAAGTGACTGACAGTCTGCTTCCGCTGACAATCACTCCGACTCCCGATAAATCGGTCCGTGTCCTTGTTGGTCGGGTCGAGATCATGACGCCGACTGTTGAAAAGCAATTGCTCGAAGTCGTTCGTTTGCAAGCACTGCATCGGGCTGTCCTTGTCAAACGCCAGGCCGAGCTTCAGCAACAAAATCCGATCAAAATGCCGATCCCGGTACCGCTGGTGAAACTGGGGCGACTTGCTGAACCGGCATTGGTCCGCATTCGCGAACTGGCAAAAGACGAGTCAATCCGTCGCGAAGCCGACATTCTGCTCACCGAATGTCGAGTGGCCCTGGACAAAAAAGGAAGACTTGGTCCAGCAATTTCCGCGATACCCCGATAGCTGAATCCGGATACCGGAATTGACAGCGAACTCTCGAATGTCTGACAATCGGCGGTCAGGTCGGTATTCAACATGCCGCCCGAAGTCTATTGTCGGGTTTCAGAGCATTGTTCAAAGGTCTTTTCCGGATGTCCCGTTACAAACCTCTGATTGGAATCCTGGTTTGCATTGTCGCAATCCGGGATTTTGCATTTGCCGCCGAGGCCTTCCCCGCGGCAACACGTCCGGTCGTGAGCGGATTCCGATTGACCGACACGAACGGACATCAGGTCGAAGTCGCTGCGCATCCGGAAAATCAGCTCACCGTCGTCTGTTTTCTGGGAACCGAATGCCCCTTGGCCCGACTGTACGG
>JANXOO010001118.1 GCA_025353525.1 Schlesneria sp.
CCTGCACCGTTCGCCGCAGTTTCAGGAATCCTTTCCGGATTTCTTCAGCGGCCAGTTCATCGATTGTTCGCAGTCGGCGATTACCGAGATTGTCGATATCATCCACGTGCGCCATCGAATCACCGATTCGCAGCTTGATGACGTAACGGATCGAATTCACGATATCGTCGGCCTTCAGGGTCATCTCGGTATCCGGGACATCCTGATCGAACTTCCGGTTGATACGGAATCGACCGACGCGACCAAGCCGATACCGGTTGGCATCAAAGAACTTTTCATTGAATAGTTCGATGGCCTTTTCCAGTTGCGGAGGATTGCCAGGACGCAGCCGCTGATAAATCCGCAGCAAGGCGTCTTCGTGCGTGACCGTCGGGTCTTCCAAAATACTCGACAACGCCAGAAGATCGTCCATCTCTTCGATGATTTCGACCGTCTTCAGCGTCGACTGACGAATCTCTTCAGCGAGCGGCTTCGTGATCAATTGACCCAGTTCAGCGATGATTTCGCCGCACTTTTCGTGCTTCGCGGGATAAACGATATCATCCGCAGCGTACTTGCCGCTCATCAGTGCGACGGCCTCGTCCTTGTTACATTTGACGGTTCCGGTTTTGTAGAACAATTTCACCAGATTGGCACTCGTGCCATAGTCCGGATTCATGGCTCGCAGGAACGTCATCGCTGAGAACTTGCCGCTTTGATCGATACGAACGCCGAGTGTATCGCGCTTGCTGATGACGATTTCGATCCAGCTTCCGCGTTCCGGAATGACGCGGCAGGAAAATTGCTTGCGCTCACCGGGTTCGGCTCCCTGGACAAAGTCAACGCCGGGCGAACGATGCAACTGGCTGACAACGACACGTTCGGAACCGTTGATGATGAATTCGCCGCCGCCGATCATGATCGGCATATCGCCGAGGTAGACCTCTTCCTCGATCGGCTGTTCCTTGACCAGACGCAACCAGATGCGGAACGGACGCCCGAACGTCAAACGCAACTGGCGGCATTCCAACTGGGTATAGCGGGGTTTGCCAAGTTCGTATTTAATATACTCAAGGCGATACTTGCCGTCGTAGCTTTCGATGGGAAAGACTTCGCGCAGGATCGCTTCAAGTCCTTCGTCTTTTCGCTCACGCGCATCGGCCTCAAGTTGCAGGAAACGAATGTAAGAATCGGTCTGAATTCGTGTCAGATCCGTGATCTCAAACGTCCCCTGAATGGTACCGAAGTTCCGAACATCATTGGTCTGGATCACACGGACGGCAGGAATCGGCATCGAACAAAATCCCTTCAGGACAACCGGAATCGGGCAATCGTGACTCAAAACACGAGTGTTTCGAGTACAAGAGCGATCAGCCCGGAGAGCAAGGCCGCTCTCCGGGCCGATCGAAACACCAGATTCAGGTAGTACAAATCAGCACAGTATCGCACAAAACCGGGTGACGTACTTAACCGGGCAAACGCACATCAGACAAAGCAAATCGGGCAGTCGGGTGATGTTTCAGCATCAACGCGCAAATGATCGCCTGACTCATCCACGCAGTTGACGCTTCTGCAACGCAGGAGGAGCTTTAGCATATCGGAGCGAGATTTGCACGTCGACTGGCAAAAAGGACCTCGACGACAGACAGTTTGTGCCATGCAGAACGATACATGAACGCATCGACTGCGAGGCACAATTTTGTCGGCAGGCCATCACAACACAAGCAACGTTACTTGATTTCGCAAGTACCGCCAGCTTGTTCGACTTCGGCCTTCAGCTTCTTGGCATCGTCTTCGGAAACACCGGTTTTCAGCGGCTTGGGCACGCCTTCGACCAGATCCTTGGCCTCTTTCAGCCCGAGGCCAGTTGCTCCGCGGACAACCTTGATCACGTTGATCTTGGCGTCGCCGAACCCGGTCAGAATGACGTCGAATTCGGTCTTGACTTCAACCACAGGCGCCGCAGCAGCGCCGCCAGCTGCGGCAACCATAACGCCGCCACCAGCCGGTTCGATTCCGTGAACCTGCTTTAAATAATCGGACAGGGCCTTCGCCTGGAGCAGGGTCAGTCCCACAATCTTGTCACCCAACTCTTTCGTTGTGGCGTCAAACGTCGCTTCGGTCATACCAGTCAGCCTTTCTTAATTTGCTCGATAACAAAAATGTTCCACGTCGAAAATCAATCCGCCCACACGTTCCGAGCGACACTCGCGTTCGACTATTCCGCACGTTCACACAACGTTTTTACCTGGCCGGCAATCTTGCCGCCAGCCCCCAGCAACGAACCCGACACCCGCGCACCAGGCGACAGGATGAGGCCGACGAGCTGCGACAGCATCTCTTTTCGGCCGGGGCTTTTGCTGAGTGTTTCCACATCGGGGGCGCTCAGCGAGGTTTCGCCGAGTCCGCCACCCTTGATTTCCAAAACCTTGATCTTTTTGGCCCACTCGGACAACTCGCGTGATAACGCAACGATGTCCTCACCGCCAAATGCCAGCGTCGAAGGTCCGACAAGTGACGCTCCGACTCCGGAAAGGCCAATCTGGCCTAATGCCCGGCGAGCCACAGCGTTCTTGACGCCGAGCAACCGGATATTCTTTTGACGAAGTGCCAGCCGCATCTTGTTCGCGTTGACCGCATCGACCTTCGAAACGTCCAGCACGACCACTTCGCGACATTCACCGATGACTTTTTGAATGCCATCGATCATCAAATCTTTGACGTACTTGCTCATGAGAATCGAACCAACCTGGGTTTATCAAATGTCGACTAGACGGCGACGGTAATACTGGGGGTCATCGTGGCGCCAATACAGATGTTTCGAATGTATTGACCCTTCGATGTCGATGGCTTCAATGATCGAATGTACTTCAGCAGTGCCTCGGCGTTTTCAACCAGCTTCTGATGCTCGAACGACAATCGTCCGACGACACAATGGACGTTTCCACCCGCATCAACGCGGAATTCGACCTTACCGGCCTTGTACTCGCGTACGGCGGAAGCAACGTCCTGGGTCACCGTCCCGGCTCGTGGTGACGGCATCAATCCTCGGGGGCCGAGGATCTTGCCCAGCGGACCGACGACACCCATCATGTCAGGTGTGGCGATTGCCACATCAAAATCCATCCATCCGCCGCGAATCTTGTCGGCGAGTTCTTTT
>JANXOO010001162.1 GCA_025353525.1 Schlesneria sp.
CGAACATCTGCCAGGTAAACGTCAGACACTGATCGTTGCTCGCAACGCGCGTACCAGCGAGATAAAGTTCCTTCTCGCCAACGCGGTGGTGGGAGAAAACGGCGTAACACTTCGTGAACTGCTCCGAGTCGCCTTCGGGCGGTGGGCCATTGAAGCAATATTCCGCGTCAGCAAAGAAGAGTTGGGACCAGATCATTTTGAGGTCCGAGGGTGGCGATGCATCCATCGGCATTACTACGTGACAGGATTGAGTTTCCTGATATGCAGCCGCATTCGTCAAAGCCTGGACAAAACTGAAAAGCGGCAACTGACGGTGGAACAGGTGCGGCGCAGCATCAACTGTTGGATACAACACCACGACTTGCCGCCAGAAATTCGGGACGACAAATTCCAAAAGGAACACAACGAACAAAGCTACCATCAGCAACGCAACGCCCAAGCCAAAAAGTCCCACACCAAAACCAGAATCCAAATGTATCTGGAAATCGGGATCGATATCCATAAAATCAAATCCTGCGTCCAATTGAAATAAACCGATAACGCTACGTTTTACGGTGTAAATTCAACAAACGGGCGCTGTCCAATTATGTCAGAGACAATCCCCGGATCCGCACGCTCTTTGCAGTCAATAACTTGCCGAGCGCACGGACGACTGAAAACGTCGACCTGATTCTGCGGGCTCAAATCGTCACCGACTCAGAATCCATGAAGGCGATTCGGGGCGTGCTGGACCAGTTAGCTGTCCTGGCTTTTGTCCGCCGCTCATTCTCCACTCGCGATGACCTTTCCCAAAAAACACGGCCTACTTCAACGCCTTCGCCCCGATCCGGTAAAGATGCGATTGACTGCGAAGCAGCAGTGATTCGTCATAAACTGCAGGTGAAGCCATCAATTGCCCGTCGAGCGAATTAACGGCAACTTCGTCATATTCGCGCCCCGGTCGGATCACGGTCGTCTTCCCTTCATGGCTCGAAAAGTAAATCTTCCCGTCGGCAAACAGGGGCGACGACGAAAAATTTCCCGAGATCCGTTTCGTCCAGACCGGTTCGCCCGTCAGCGCATCAACGCTCGTTGCAACGCCCTGGTCCGACACAAAAAACAGTTGATCGCCGACCAGTACCGGCGAAGGCATCGTCGGAACCTGTTTCAAAACCTTGAATTTGACATGCGTTTTTGAGACATCATCGCGACCGTCGAGGCCGATGGCCCATAACTGAGGCGACGTAAAACCGGTACAGATATAAACCATTCCCTGACCAACGATCGGGCGGGGAACGTTGGAAAATCCGTCACCGTATTTGACTCGCCAGATTTCGTAACCGTCGCGCGGATCGTAAGCAACGACCCATTGCGCACCGGGGATAATGATCTGGTCGCGTCCGTCGGCGTTCACCACCAGCGGAGTACTAAAGGCTTTGTGCATTTCGCCAAGTATTCCCGACATTTTCGGACGGTTCGTTTTCCAAACCTGCTCGCCAGTTCGTTTATCGAGTGCAACCACGTACTGCTGATCCGTTCCGTCACATGGAAATATAACCAGATCACCGTGGACAATCGGCGAGCTGCCCGGTCCGACCGAGTGATTCGATGGCATTCGATTCTTCCAGACGATCTCGTTCGACAGGGTATCAACGCAGAAAGTCCCCATATCGCCGAAATGGCAGTACAGCCTCGTGCCGTCCAGGACCGGTGTCGGAGACGCAAAACTGTTCAACGAATGGATCGGGTCGAGATCCGTGGACGTAAAAAGCTCAATATCATGCTCGACGGCACCCGTCTCCGCGTTAATGCCGATTGCATGCACGGCGACTGAGCCGAGTACATCCATCTGTTTGGCAAGCATATTCAGGAAGAGTTTTTTCGTTCGAGCCTGTTCCAGTTCGTCACCTTCCAGCTTGTGTTCAACCGCCGTCGTCAGCCAGATCGTATGATCGGCAAAGACTGGCGACGACCAGCCGCGTCCGGGGACTTCACACTTCCAGATGATATTTTCGGACTCGCTCCACACGGTCGGAAGATTTTTGGCATCGTCGGCATGCCCCTGCCCGTCAGGGCCGCGAAACTGACGCCATTCGTTGGCGTTCAACGTCAAACTCGAAATGACGAAATTGGTGACAATCAGAAATCTCATCGGAAACCCCATCGGAAATTGTTGTCGAAGACACTGATCGATGC
>JANXOO010001171.1 GCA_025353525.1 Schlesneria sp.
GCCCCCTTCTCGCAAAATCCGCACTGCGAGGGCGCGAGCCGCTTCGACGAAAATGATTTCATTGAGACCCGTCAGGGCGGCGAGTGGAGTATTTGACCGCACGCGACGCGCACAGGCGAAATCGGCATTCGGAGCATCGAAGTTCGACATCACCGGATCAGGCATTGATCGTTTTCGAAACCCGTAAAGAGTTCGGCGATACCGTTCGGGCCCGACTGCCGGCTTCCAGTAATCCGGGTAAGTGAAGTTATAGTCAAGTACGTTTTGCGGAACGGGAGGAATGATGCTGGGTCCGCCACGTTTATGCGTGATCAGGCCCGAGACGCCCAGTGCAATGTCCCGCACGACTTCCGCATCGGCTCGAAAACGGGGTCCTCGTGCCAGCCAGACATTGCGCGGATCAGTTTCCAGAAGTGAAGTCGACGCATTGGATGACTGCCGATAGACGTCGCTGGTGACGATCGTTCGGACGAGGCGCTTCTGGCTCCAACCTTTCTCGACGAAATCTGCCGCAAGCCAATCGAGCAGTTCGCGGTATTCCGGAACGGGCGCCCGCGTTCCGAAATCCTCGGCCGTCTCGACAAGTCCCGTACCGAAGACCGATTGCCACACCCGGTTCACTGCGACACGAGCCGTCAGCGGGGACTTTGGATCGACGAGCCATCGTGCGAACCCCAACCGATTGCGGGGCGCGTCAGACGGAAACGGATGGAATGCTGCGGGCGTATGTGGCTCGACCGGTTGCAGTGGCTGGTCCCAGTTCCCACGATTCAATTGATATGTCGTTCGCCGTCGTTCGGGTTCCTGCTCGATCAGATGCAGAATCGACGTCGGAGCCTGGGGAAATGTGTTCCACAGAGCGTCAATTTCGTCGTTGATCGGTTTGGCATCAGCAACACTTGCTCGCCACGCCGCGAAAACGGTGGCTTTCTGCCCGGTTGTCCACTTTGCGTTCGGCTGCTCCAACACCAGTATTGCCGCATGATTGACGGCAGGAGTTGCAGGAGCGGGTTGTCTGGTAATCCCGAATCGCAAGCAACCGATCATATCGGTCATCCGCCATACAATTTTCAATTGAGTTCCCGCAGGAAATTGCAGCGGCTGTTCGAACTGAACGACTGCCACTGAAGGCTGGTTGCGTCGACCGATGCCGCGGTCGGCGTTCCATGTGGTTTCCTCGTTGCCATCGATCAGGTGAGCCACCGGGCCACTGGCCTTTTTACCGTCTTTGAGTTCGGGTTGTGAAAAGTCACTTGTGGCGTTGACGAGTTTTACTTTTTCCCAGTCTTTTCCCTCGGGTTTCCTGACGAGGATTTCGAGTTCGTTCATTCCCCAGGTCCCGAGTCGGTTGCGGCCCGGCCCGTTGTGAGGCAAGTCGCGATGGGTCAGCACTTCCAGCCGCAGCCCTGTGACGCCTTCCAGTGCAGGCGATGAAATCATGAAGATTTCGTTGTTTGTATGTCCCTTCATCAAGATCGAAAAATCGGCTTCCTGTGTCGGATGGTTTAATCCGCTGATTGTTCCCAGCTCAGTGGCAACCATCGGTTCCCATTTTGGTTGCTGTTCGATCAGCAGCCGGCTCCATGCTTCCAGTTCCGTTTCCCATTGAGGCCGAGATTGCCGCAGTCGTTGTTCGGCGTCCCCGATCTTTTGCCGGATCCCGGCAATCTGATTCAGTTGATCGGGTGTATAGACCCACGACTGGGCTTCGTAGGCCGTATTCAGGAAAGCAAACATTCCATAGTATTCGTCGTGAGTCAAAGGATCGAATTTGTGAGTATGGCACTGGGCACATTGTGTCGACAGGCCCAGGACGGCTTTCCCGACACAGTCAATGCGATCAAACATTTCGGCCATCCGGAACTGTTCAGGGACGATTGCTCCTTCTTCGTTGATCATGCTATTGCGAAGGAATCCGGTAGCGATCATCTGATCCTGAGTGGCGTCGGGAAGAAGATCACCGGCGAGTTGTTCAACGATAAACCGGTCGTAGGGCATATCCCGATTCAATTCATCAACCACCCAGTCTCGCCACTTCCACTGTTCGCGCTGCATATCCTTTTCATAACCGTTGGTATCGGAATACCGAGCCACATCAAGCCAGTGCCGAGCCCATTTTTCTCCGTATCGTTCGTTCTGCAACAGTGATTCAACGGTCGCCTCGAATCCCTGCATTTCAAATGCCGCCAATTCCTGCGGTGACGGGGGCAAACCGATCAGATCAAGATACAAACGGCGACACAGCGTTGCCGAATCTGCTTTGGGCGACAGTTCCAGTCCGCGTTCGTTCAATCGGGAACGGACGATCGCATCAATCGGGTTGGCGGCTTTGATAACTGGCAATGCCGATTTCAAAGGTGCGGTGAAAGCCCAATGCGATTCGTATTTGGCCCCGTCTTTGATCCACTGCCTTAATGCCTCGATTTCTTTTTTATCAAGCGGCTTGCCATGATCCGGCGGCGGCATCACGACGTCCCGGTCAGTCGAGGCAACTCGCCTGAGTAACTCACCCGCTTCCGTCTGGCCGGGTACGATCGCAGCCGACCCCGATTCGCCCCCCTTCAGTGCGCGGTCTCGCAGATCGAGTCGCAATCCGCTTTTGCGTTCTGCCGGATCAACGCCGTGGCACTGGTTGCAGTGTTCGGCGAAGATCGGCTGAATCTCGCGTTGAAAGTCGACTGATAATGCTGTTCGGGCAGATCCGACAACGGCAAGCACGGGCAACAATACCCACGACAATCGAAACAGGTTGCTGGACATTGGCGAGTCTCGTCAACAGGCGGGAGTCCGATCGCAAATGTGATCGGCCGTAAGTGCAGGAGTCACATCGATTTTACCATACCACCCGATCCATTTGCAGTCCCGAATTCAGTTTCACCTGGAATCGGGCGGGTCACGATAGCGTTCGACATATTGATTCAGTGCAGGGTTTGTTTTTGCCTTGATTGTAAAATGATCGGCCAACCGTTTACGAGCCACGCGATGTTTTGGATCAATTTCGAGTGCCGCGAGCAGTCGTGACACTCCTTCACTTTCATCGGCCACGTCCAGCATCAATGAACCGGCACCCATCATAGCTTCGACCTCGGCCGGGT
>JANXOO010001206.1 GCA_025353525.1 Schlesneria sp.
CCCCAACGATATCCCCCGACTGCTTCTCTGAGAACTTTGAAGCAGGGGTACATCCGCAGTTTTCTTGCGAAAAATGCGACACAACGTTGCGGCGCGGGCCGTGCAGGAACGGTGCGAGCTGATCGTGTTGCTCGAAGAGTGTACGCGGTATCTCACTCACCACCGCTTTCGACGATTCATCACCATGTGTCATTCGCGAGGCGATCCCGAATCTCCGGTTTTCCGCACATTCACAAAAAAATACGTTTTTTCGATCTTGAGAAATCCGACAAATTTGGTGCGGACTTCTCACCCATCATCCGTTGCCTCCCGGTCTCCGTCTCGTTAAAAGTTTATTGCGAAGACTTAATCTTTTGCAAAGCGACTCAAACAGGATGGACTCCGCATGAGGATGAACGGCCATTTCTCTCCCGTGCGCGAAGTGAACACAGGCTCGTCAACATCAGCAGGAATTGAAGGATTGTCACAAAATCGGCTGGAAACATTAAGGCGTTCTCTCGATGACGGCATTCGGAAATTCGTTCGACTTTTCGGTCGATCGGGACTTTTGGCGGCTGCGTTTTTTTTGCTGGTTGTATTCGCGGGGATGCCGGCGACTGCTGTTGCTGATGAACCGGCTCAGCATAGCGGTGGCGAAGCGAATCTGGTCTTGCCCGATTTGAATGACGTCAAATTCCTGTTCAATCTGGTTGGCGGCCGCAGTCTTCTGTGGTTGGGTTTGATCGTCTCTGCAGCCGGAATCGCGTTCGGACTTGTTGCGTCTGCACAGCTGAAAAAACTTCCCGTTCATTCGTCGATGCACGACGTTTCAGAGCTGATTTACGAGACGTGCAAGACCTATCTGTTAACACAGGGCAAATTCCTGTTCATCTTGTGGCTGTTTATCGGAACGGTCATCTTCGTCTACTTCAAGTACGTCGAAGGAATGGGCAATGCGAAGCTGGCGACGATCCTCGCCTTCAGCGTCATCGGAATTCTGGGCAGCTATGGCGTTGCGTGGTTCGGCATTCGGGTCAATACTTTTGCGAACTCGCGCACAGCTTTTGCCAGCCTGACGGGAAAAGCCTTTCCGTGCTATGCCATTCCACTCAAGGCGGGAATCAGCATCGGCATGCTGCTGATCAGTGTTGAACTGATTTTGATGCTGTTCATTCTGATGTTCGTACCTGGCGACTACGCCGGATCGTGCTTCATCGGATTCGCGATCGGTGAATCCCTCGGCGCTGCAGCACTGCGAGTCGCAGGAGGGATCTTCACCAAGATTGCCGACATCGGCGCCGATCTGATGAAAATCGAATTCAAGATTGATGAGGACGATGCGAGGAATCCCGGCGTCATCGCTGACTGCACGGGTGACAATGCCGGAGATTCGGTCGGTCCATCGGCCGACGGTTTTGAAACGTATGGAGTTACCGGTGTTGCGCTGATTACCTATATTTTGCTCGCCGTTCACGATCCGAGCGTCAAAATCCAGCTCCTTGTCTGGATCTTCATGATGCGCGTCATGATGATCGTCGCCTCGGGGGCTTCGTATCTGATCAACGAAAAACTCGCGACGAAAAAATATGCAGATTCATCGAGCTTCAATTTTGAAGATCCTCTCACGAAACTGGTGTGGCTGACATCAATCGTTTCCGTCGTCCTGACGTTCCTCGTCTCTGTGATTTTGATCCCGGGCCTGAACGGCGATCATTCGCTGTGGTGGAAGCTGTCGCTGATCATCAGCTGTGGAACGCTCGCCGGTGCGATCATTCCTGAAATCGTCAAGCTGTTCACGTCGACGGAGTCGGGACACGTTCGCGAAATCGTGACATCATCCGGAAAAGGCGGGGCGTCCCTGAACATCCTTTCGGGGCTCGTGGCAGGAAACTTCAGCGCCTACTGGTTGGGGATGGTCATCCTGCTGCTGATGACGATCGCCTACCTGATCAGTCTGTCGATTGGCGAGCAGATGATGCTGGCTCCGGCCGTTTTCGCGTTCGGCCTTGTCGCATTCGGTTTTCTTGGCATGGGGCCCGTGACCATTGCCGTCGACAGCTACGGACCAGTCACCGATAACGCTCAGTCGATCTACGAATTATCGACGATCGAATCGCTGCCGGACATCAGCAACGAAATAGAGAAGAATTTTCAGTTTGTTCCGGACTTCAAACGAGCCAAAGAGAATCTCGAGAAGAATGACGGTGCCGGAAATACATTCAAGGCAACGGCCAAGCCGGTCCTGATCGGGACCGCAGTGGTCGGAGCCACAACAATGATTTTTTCGATCGTCCTCGATCTGACGAACGGGCTGAAGCAGGAATTGGTGGTCAATCTTTCGATTCTTCACCCTCCGTTTCTTCTTGGATTGATCTCCGGTGGAGCCATGATTTACTGGTTCACAGGCGCCTCGATCCAGGCGGTGACGACGGGCGCCTATCGGGCGGTCGAATTTATCAAAGAGAAAATCAAACTCGACGACAGCGTTAAAAAGGCGAGCATCGAAGACAGCAAGAATGTCGTCGGAATCTGCACGAAGTATGCACAGGAAGGGATGTTCAATATTTTTATGACCGTCTTTTTCACGACGCTGAGTTTCGCGTTCATGGAACCGTATTTCTTTATTGGTTATCTCGTTTCGATCGCAATCATCGGGTTGTATCAGGCAATCTTTATGGCGAATGCCGGGGGAGCATGGGATAACGCGAAGAAACTCGTTGAAACAGAATTGAAAGCAAAAAAAACTCCTCTTCACGATGCCTGCGTCGTGGGTGACACGGTTGGCGACCCCTTCAAAGATACATCGTCGGTGGCGCTGAACCCCATCATCAAATTCACGACACTCTTCGGCTTATTAACAGTTCCGCTGGGTGTGTCGATGAAACAGCATCAGGGTTCATTTCTGACGGTTTGCCTGGCGCTCGTTCTTTTGGCGATTTCGATGGCGTTCGTCTATCGGTCATTCTACGGAATGCGTATCAAGGTCACCCCGGATCAGCCTGACGCGGCCAAGACATGAACGACGGCGGGAAAGGACCTATGACTCCTTCATCCGAGGCATCGCCGTTGCCACCCCCGATGGTTCGCGGTCCGTTGTGGTTCACGCTGCAGATTCTGCTCCAGAATTTCTTTTGCGTTTGGCTGGGCTATCGTGCGTGCGGCTACGAACGACTGGAGAAAGAAGGAGGAGCGTTGATTCTTGCGAACCACCAAAGCTTCCTCGACCCGCTACTCGTGGGACTGCCGCTACGCAGACCCGTCAGTTTTCTGGCGCGTGCCAATTTGTTGAGCGTCCCGGTCATCGGCTGGATACTGCGTAATACTTTTGCCATGCCGATCAATCAGGAAGCGGCAAGCACAGCGAGTTTGCGAGAAACGATACGGCGGCTTCACCACGGATTTCTGGTAGGAGTTTTCCCCGAAGGGACAAGGTCGCCTGACGGCGGGATGAGCGAACTTAAGCCGGGGTTTGCCGCAATCGTTCGTCGCGCAAAGCACCCGGTCTATCCTGTCGGGATCGCAGGAGCCTACCAGGCGCTTCCCATCAAGAGCTGGTTTCTGAAACCGACCCGGGTTCGCATCGTTTTTGGCGAACCGCTTTCGGTGGCGGAACTCGAACAGTATGCCAGTCGCGAACAGGATGCCGCACTGATCGAACTCGTACGAACCCGAATCGCAGCCTGTTGCGAAGCTGCTGAAGGGTGGCGAACAACAGGAAAACCTCCGGCAGCAGTGTGAAGATTTTGCTGTCGCGTGTGTCACTGAGAATGCGTCCGCTGACGAAACTATCAAGCGTCAAAAACTGATCTCCTGGAAAACGCCAGGAACTCTTTAGTATGAACTCGCGCCTGAAGCCCATCAAAAAAGACGCAGTGTGTGTTTTCGACTCTCGTTTCGGGTGAGCAAAGGAAAAGAAAATGTGGCGTCGCACGGTATTGATTGCAATCAGTATTTTCGGGTGTTCCTTTCTTCAGGTAAATCACGTTTTTGCACAGGCCGACCAGCTTGCCCTGCCCGAAATTCGTGGTGCGAAAGCGGCAGCATCTAAAGTAAAAGAATCGGCCAAAAAACTGATTCTTCCTGGCGAATCGTTTCTGATCGAAGGGCGTCCTGCGTTTATCCTGACACCCGCGGGTGATCCACCTAAAGGATTGCGTCCCTGGATTTTTTACGCACCGACTCTCGAAGGGTATCCCGACGAGCATGAAAAATGGATGCACGAACAGTTTCTTGCAGCGGGGATCTCCGTTGCGGGAATCGATGTTGGCGAAGGTTATGGCAGCCCGCAGGGTCGGCAATTGTTTACTGCATTTTACAATGAAATGACAAAGAACCGCGGCTTCGCACACCGCCCCTGTCTGTTAGGGCGAAGCCGGGGTGGACTTTGGGTCAGCAGTTGGGCATGTGAGAACGCGGAAAAAGTTTCTGGTATCGCCGGGATTTACCCTGTCTTCGATTTCCGAACGTATCCAGGTATCGCCACCGCGGCACCTGCCTACGGGGTGACTGCCGACCAATTGGCCGAACGTATTCAGGAGTTCAATCCGATTGAACAGATTTCAAAACTGGCGAAAGCAAAAGTCCCTGCGCTCTTCATCCACGGTGACGAAGACACGATTGTTCCCATCAAAGAAAATTCGGCCGAGTTTGTTGCTCGTTATCGCGCAGCCAACGCCGAAGCCTTAGTAATACTCATCGTGGCCAAAGGGCAGGGGCACAATTTTTGGGAAGGATTCTTCCGCTGCCAGGAACTGATCGACTTTTCGATTGAGCACGCTCGTCAGGGGGCCGCAAATTGAATCTTGCTCATCTTGACCGAATTGCCTGATCTGGTTACGGTCCCGCAGCGGCTTTACGTCGCGCGGCAGGTTTTTTTAGCGGGAATGCACGTGATCAATCGATATTGATTCGCGTCGTTCTCCGAAATTTGACATTTGATCGCTGCCAGTTTCCGGGCTGCGAACCGTTAAAACATTTTCAATCGGACTTGAGGCAAGGACGCCGATGGCCGGGTTTCACACACATATTACAGTCAGCACGCTGGTCGGTGTCGGATATGCCGTCGTCGGCGAGAACGTCTTGCATTTGCCGCACTCGACGTGTCTCATCGGTGGTGGCCTGTGTGCAATGGCCGGGATTATGCCGGACCTGGACAGCGATCACGCCGTCCCCGCTCGAGAAACTCTCAGTTTTCTCGCCGCTGTCGCTCCGATGCTGCTGTTCTATCGTTTTCACTTTGAGGGACTGGCGACCGAACACATGCTGCTGTTCGGAGCTCCGCTCTATTTGCTCATCCGCTTCGGATTTGGACAGATGCTGAAAGTGTCTGTCCATCGGGGAATGTTTCACAGTATTCCTGCTGCAGTGATTGCTGGTTTGATCGCTTATGCGATCTGCGACACGGGCGTGAATCTCGGGCGCGGATTCAAGGCGGTCGGGGCCATCATTGGGTATTTAACGCATCTGATTCTGGACGAGATCTGGGCGGTCGAGATGAAAGAAGGTCATCTGCGACTCAAAAAATCGTTCGGCACAGCGATGAAACTTTTTGGAAATGTTCCGAGTGCCAATTCAGCCACATGGGGCTTGTTGGCGGGCTTGTCAGCATTTGCCGTCAATGACCAGGGCCATCCCGAAATCGCTGCACCATTTCAAAAAGCGCGTCCTGGGTTGCTGATGCCTCAGCAACCGGCAACCCGAACAGCCAAAGACGAACAATTCCGGATTCGCCAGCAGCGGCTTCCTGCCGACATCAAAAAGCCGACGGGTCGAGTTCCCCAACAAAGCCGGCGAGACGACGAATGGCGTTAGAAAAACCAGCCTTTTGCAACGTGCCGATCAAAATCGGACAATCAATCGACAAGTATCGGCAAGGATTCAGATTATGTCAGCGTTAAGCGGGGTCACAGCGTACGACGGAGTGATGTTGCTGATCGTGGTTTTCACCACAATCCACGGCTTCTGGAAGGGCGCGACCTGGCAAATCGCTCCGATCATGTCTCTCGTTCTGGGATACATGATCGCCATGCCGATGTCGATCACGACGGCGCATTATTTCGGCGAGCCTCCACAGAATCGCCTGTTCGCACTGGTCACGATCTATATCGGAGTTTCGCTGGTTGTCTACCTGCTTTTCCGATCGTTTCGCGCAGGAATCGACAAGGCGAAGCTGACCGAATTCGATCGGCACCTTGGGGCATTGCTGGGGGCACTCAAGGGAGTGTTACTGACGTTGGCAACGACCGTCGGACTGTTGATCTATTCGACGATGGCACGGGAAATTATTCTGAAATCGGAAAGTAGTACGATTGCCGCCAGAATCATTAATGCGGTCTATCCGATTCTGCCGCAGGCCATGCATCAGATTCTGAGACCCTACCTGCATCAACTCAATAGCGAACTGCCTCTCGATCTTCACGAGGACGAGACTGATGGTTCTCTGAACAATTCGATGCTGCCGCAACAGGCTCCGGCACTGACCCCAACCAATTCGAATGCCCGCCGTTCGACGTTTGATGACGAAGCCCCGATGCCCAATCGTCGTGCTCGCAGGACCGTGGTCGAAGATGACTACGACAATGAACCGGTGCCGGTTCGGCGAGCACCACCCGCCCGTCGTCGTGTGCCACAATACGATGACCAGGACACCCGGGAAAACTGGCGTCGCGACTCGGCAGACAGCAACAGTCGACGTTACCCCAACGATGTTCGTGACGTTCAGGATCCGTCGGATGAAGAGGATGATCCGTTCCACCCTGGAAAAACCGATCGCCGTTCCTCATCGCGAAAATCGCCGTCGTTTTGAAGCGGGGTGATTCAGGCCTGCAGTCGCAAGGCAATCCCGGTGAAATAGTCTCCCCTCGTTTGTCGTTTTCCGCCTGTAACGCGATTAATCTCTTCCAAAGTAGTTCGTCTCAATGACTCCGGCATCTGCAAATCGGTAAACAACTTTCGCGGAGTTGCCTTAGTGCATCGATCCTGGCTGCCGACATCGAGCGATGGCTGGCCGGTCAACACGGGAATCTTGCCAAAGCCATGCCACTCATCGAACGCGCCCGACAGCGGTTTGCCAAAATGTCAGAATCGCCACCGTAGGGAGTCGAATACGTGGCGTAGGCTTCCAGCCTGCGATTCTTACATTCGATTCAAAACAAAGACCACCAAATGCAACTCGTCATTGA
>JANXOO010001221.1 GCA_025353525.1 Schlesneria sp.
GGAAAAGACGGCGTCATCACTGTCGAAGAAGGACGCCAAATTGCGACAGAAGTTGAACTGGTTGAAGGGATGCAATTCGAACGCGGATACCTTTCGCCGCACTTTGTGACGGATCAGGACAGCCAGACCGTCGAGATGGACGGCTGCAAGATTCTGATTTTCGAAGAAAAAATCAGCAGCGCCAAGGTGCTGGTACCACTGCTTGAAAAGACATCCAAGGCCGGCATTTCGCTTTTGATTATTGCTGAAGATGTTGACGGCGAAGCCTTGGCAACACTTGTTGTCAACAAGATGCGCGGGATCATCAAGGTTTGTGCCGTGAAGGCACCGGGTTACGGTGATCGCCGCAAGGCAATGCTCGAAGACCTTGCCGTTCTCACCGGTGGCAAGGCGATCTTCAAGGACCTTGGTCTGAAGCTCGAAAATGTGGAATTGAGCGACCTTGGTTCCGCAAAGAAGGTCCGGATCGATTCAGAAAACACAACGGTCGTTCAAGGGGCTGGAAAGAAAGCCGAAATCGAAGGTCGTGCGGCCTTGATTCGTGCAGAAATCGCCAAGACCGACAGCGAATATGATCGCGAAAAGCTGCAAGAGCGACTTGCGAAGCTCGCCGGTGGAGTGGCTCAGATCAGTGTCGGTGCTCATACCGAAACCGAAATGAAAGAACGCAAAGACCTGATCGACGACGCTCTCGCGGCAACGCGAGCGGCCATCGAAGAAGGAATCGTTCCGGGTGGCGGTGTCGCCTTGATGCGTTGCCTTCCTGCGATTGAAAAACTGAAACTCACAGGCGACGAAGCGCACGGCGTGACACTCATCAAGAGCGTCCTCGATATGCCGCTGCGGACAATTGCCGAAAACGCAGGACTCGACGGTGCCGTCGTGGCCAACAATGTCCGAAAATCAAAGGACAAGTCCTACGGCTATGACGCTCTGAACGAACGCTATGGCGATATGTTCGAGTTCGGTGTGGTTGACCCGACAAAAGTTGTCAGGACCGCACTTCAAAACGCCGCTAGCGTTGCTTGCCTGCTGCTCACGACAGACTCGATCATCGTTGATGCCCCCAAGCCGAAAGATGATGATCATCATCATGACGACCATCACGACGGCGGAGGCATGGGTGGTATGGGAGGCATGGGCGGAATGGGTATGGGTGGCATGGGCGGAATGGGTGGATTCTAGTCGCCTAACAGCTTGCTGAACGTCAAGCGGGAATTCTTCAAGCTGCAAGCAGTTTGATTTTTCGAAAACGGTGGTTTTCACCAAAGTTGTTGATCCGGGGCAGAGTCAAAAAAACAACCTCTGGTTTGGACGAGCAACGAATGATTTTTCAATTTTCTCCAGGAAGACACAGGAGACTCTCGCAATGAAACTGAAGCCTCACGATGACCGTGTTGTTGTTGAACCTCTGACTGCAGAAGAGAAGACGGCTGGCGGTATCGTTCTGCCAGACGCCGCCAAGGAAAAGCCACAGCGCGGCAAGGTTCTGGCTGTCGGCCCAGGCCGTTTGCTGGACAGTGGCGAGCGGTCACCGATCGCCGTGGCGATTGGCGACGAAGTTTTGTTCGCCAAGTACGGCGGAACGGAAATCGAAGTCGACAAGAAAGAGATCAAGATCCTGCGCGAGTCAGATATCCTCGCGAAGGTCATTTCCTAATCAATTCTGAATCTGTATTCAGAAATCCTTATTTCCCACAGGAGCCCCGGCGTGGCTAAGCAACTGTTGTTTGAAGATCGGGCCCGCATCAAGCTGCTGCACGGCGTGGAAACGCTGGCGAAGGCTGTGGCCGTAACGATGGGTCCAACCGGTCGAAATGTTATTATCGACAAGTCGTTCGGCAACCCGGTCGTCACCAAGGACGGCGTGACCGTCTCGAAGGAAGTCGAACTCGACGATCCCTTCGAGAACATGGGTGCCAAACTGGTCAATGAAGTCGCTTCGAAGACCAGCGATGTCGCTGGCGACGGCACGACAACTGCGACAGTTCTCGCCCGCGCCATTTACAGCGAAGGACTTCGCAGCCTGACGCTGGGTGCCAATCCGACGGTTGTCCGCAAGGGAATCGAAAAAGCTGTCGATGCCGCAATTGCATTTGTGGAAAAGATGGCCAAACCGGTCGAAAAGAAGGAAGAGATCGCTCAAGTCGGTTCGATCTCGGCCAACAATGACCGGGTGATCGGCGATCTGATTGCCGATGCGATGGAAAAAGTCGGACGCGACGGCGTCATCACCGTCGAAGAAGGCAAGGGAAACACAACAACTCTCGAATTGGCCGAAGGGCTTCAGTTCGACAAGGGTTATATTTCCCCCTACTTCGTCAATAGTCCCGAATCGATGCAGTGTGTCCTCGACGACTGCTACATCCTGCTGTTCGAAAAGAAGATATCGAGTCTTCGCGAATTCGTGCCGCTGCTTGAAAAGGTCGCGCAGCGAAGCAAGCCTCTGCTGATCGTCGCAGAAGATATTGACAGCGAAGCATTGACCGCGCTGGTTGTCAACAAGCTGCGTGGCGTATTGAACATCTGCGCTGTGAAGGCACCCGGCTTCGGCGATCGTCGCAAGTCGATGATGGGCGACATGGCAACGCAGACCGGTGGAACATTGATTTCCGAAGACCTGGGCATCAAGCTTGAAGCGGTCGAGATCGCTCAGCTTGGACGCGCCAAGAAAGTCGAAGTCACCAAGGACACTTGCACGATCATCGACGGAGCTGGCGACAAAGAGCAGATCAAGGCTCGCGTCGATCAGATTCGCCGTCAGATCGAAGCAACCGAGAGCGAATACGATCGCGAAAAGTTCCAGGAACGACTCGCCAAGATGACGGGTGGAGTTGCCATCATCTCGGTCGGTGCTGCCACTGAAGCCGAAATGAAGCAAACGAAGGCTCGTATGGAAGACGCCCTGCACGCAACGCGAGCAGCCGTTGAAGAAGGTATTTTGCCCGGCGGTGGCGTGGCTCTGTTGCGAGCGATCGCAGCGGTCAGCGAAGTCAAGGCGAAGGGCGACGAGAAAATCGGCGTGCAGATCGTTTGCAAGGCTTTGGAAGCTCCGATTCGTCAAATCGTTGCCAATTGTGGCCTCGACGGCAGCGTTATCGCCGACGAAGTTCGCAACATGCCAACGAATACGGGCTACGACG
>JANXOO010001230.1 GCA_025353525.1 Schlesneria sp.
AAGAGCGCAAAGGGGGAACTCGCAGTTGGCCTTTTCCTTCGCGCCATTGCCTCTTTGCGCCTTTGCGTTATCCTCTACTTCACTCTTTTGCTTTCGCCTTCTCTGTGTCTTTGTGGCTCTGCGGTAAAATTCTTCTTTTCGACGAGACAGGCATAACTTGTGCCTCTCGACTCATTTCTTCAACTGCTACGGCACAACATTTCACAGAACCTTGATGCCCCCAAACCCCTCTGTTTTCCGGGATTTTCCTCAGGCCACGGCGCGCCGGGGTCTCCATTTTTCAGCCGGTAGATTTTCCACTGCCGGTCGCCTAATGGGTCATTTGAAAATTCTGCGTACGGAAATACTGCTCACGTCGCGCGGGGTTTGGGTTCCAGATTGATCATTTCCTGTTTGAGAATCTCATCAGATGCAAAACGGCCTTCGGACTGCCAGCGACGGAACTGTGTATCAAAGTCACCGATGACGGGATCGAGTTCACGTCGGGCGAGTTCTGCCATGCGATCGATGAACAGTACGCCGTCCAGATGATCGCATTCGTGTTGCACCGCGCGGGCGGCGAGTTCGTCGAGCGAGTACTCAAAACATTCGCCACTGGTATCGAACGCTTCAATTTCGATTTTGGCCGCCCGTTTGACCTGTCCGTACATCCCCGGAAAACTGAGGCAACCCTCTTCGCCTTCGGTGGTCCCTTTCCGCTTGAAGATCTCGGGGTTGATAAAAACGATCTCTTCGTCTTTCAGGTCCGGATCGGCAGAAAGGTTCAGAATAAACAGGCGATACGGCAATCCGACCTGATTCGCGGCCAGTCCGATCCCCTTTGCCGAGTACATCAATTCAAACATTTCCGCGATGACTTTACGGAGTTCATCGTTGATCTCCTGAATCGGTTTGGATTTCCAACGCAGTGCAGGATGCGGGTAGAGAACAATTTCCATGGATACTCGAACAGGTTGGAGAAGCGGCAAATTTCTGATGCAGCGGAGCATTTCTTATTTGAGCCAAATTATAGGTGCGAGCGGTAAGACTTTCGAGCGACCGAGTAAGACAGCAAGCAAAGCCACGGGCGATTCTGATTCTGTCGGTATTCAAAAGAATTGAATCACGAAAACACGAGAGGACGAAAACACGAAAAAGAGCCGGGCAACGGCGTTCCGTGATCGGCCGGGGCGTCCGTTTCTCACGGTTCTGCACCGACACGTTATCCCAATCCGTGTTTCAACTGTGGCTAAAATCATCCGTTCGTGAATTCGTTTGGTTTGGTTCTGCAAAATATTCAAAGTCCGCTCGTGACAGCGATTCACGAGTTTTTGAAATGCGTCAGACCCCCATGTCCAATAACCGGCAAATTCATAATCCGCCCCCAAGGCACGGTTCCGGCGAAGTGCCTCGCTGGAGTTCAGGCTTTCGCCAGTCTTCCTCTACAAATCACAGTCGGTCATCCACGGCGTTGACACCAACAGAGTCAAGTTTGTTGTACCATTGAATTGTGGAAACCGGGAACTGATCCACTACAGTTTGTGTCTCGACAACGGTCGTAGTGTCGGGTTCAATGTCGATTCGGATTGGACCGTGAACTCTTTCACGGGTGGCGCGCCGTGACGTGGAAAGTCATGCCCGAGATCGCGCCGGATCTTCTTCATGGAGAATCCCATGCCTCAGACTCTGCCGCTGCCTGGTCGCGCCTATTCGTTTTTTTACCCAAGGCACAACTATCGGCAGCTTCCGAAAAAGACCGAGTTGCGGCGCATTGTTGTTGCGTCCGTCAGAGATGTCCGTCGTGATCCGCTCGATCAAACGACGGAACCCCTGAACCCGCTCCTTCGACGCAGCCGGTGGCTCGTTTTCGGAAAAGATCTCGACAAGGATGCCGAGCGGTCATTCTATTTCGATTCGATGACCGGCGTTCGTTTGATGTCCGGTGACGAACTGGAACCCCTGTCAGATGCCGAATACGTTGTGATCGAACAGTCTCACGTGACGTTCAAGGCACACCAATTGAACGAGGCACTTGCATTTCG
>JANXOO010000872.1 GCA_025353525.1 Schlesneria sp.
TACAACGCTATGATGGCCCAATACTCGGCAGACAGGCACAGAGAATGGTGCAACAACAGGCCATAGCAAATGCCATGATGGCACGGCAGGCGGCACAGGTTACCGCTCCGCCGCCGTATACAGCGATTCCACCATAGATGCCTCGGATGCCCTAAAGCGTTTATCGGATTGTCTCGATTGTTTGTCTTGACACCCTCGGTGGAACGACTGATGAGCCATCATTGTCGACGTGACCCATCTGCGAATAACTGCTGAGGATTTCCTGCGTGATGATCTGTGAAGCGGTCTCGGGATGGAACGCGGAATAGAATAATGGAGTGTTGTCGTGAAACTTATTTGAGTTCTCAGCGAGCACTTGACGGAACGCGGTCGTGATCCATACTCGTTGGATTCGCAACATACTCAAGATTCCTCCATCTCAGGCGATCCTTTTCGAAGGATCGACCCGCCTCGCGGGAATCACGCGTCATTTCAAACGCCCGGATTCGACGGTTACGCCCACACTTCATGACCCCAAAATATCACTAGCTGGCGTCTACTCTGCGGACCAAATAAACTGCGCGAACGAATGAAATCCTAAAACAGCGACTCGTGGAAAGGCTTCGATCGTGTACGACCCTTACGAAGCGACGGAAGCCCCGGCAGATGATCTGGCTGCATCCGATGACGCTCCATCCGACGTTCCGCCGCACATCGGTCGCTACCGCGTCGAGCGGTTGATCGGCAAGGGAGGCTTTGGCCTCGTCTATCTGGCCCACGACGAACAGTTGAAACGTCTCGTTGCGATCAAGGTTCCGCACGCGAAACTGATCGAGGATACGGCAGATGTCGAAGCGTACCTGACGGAAGCGAGGACGGTTGCCAACCTCGACCATCCTGGCATCGTACCGGTGCACGATGTCGGCGGCAGCGAACAAATCCCGTGTTTTGTCGTGTCGAAGTACGTCGATGGAACGGATCTTGGCAAACGACTCAAACAGTCCAGACTGAATTTGCGTGAAACGGTGGGGCTGGTGGCGACGGTGGCGGAAGCGTTGCACTACGCTCACAAGCAAGGTCTTGTGCATCGGGACATCAAGCCGGGGAATATTCTGCTCGACCAGACTGGAAAGGCGTTCGTGGCCGATTTTGGGCTTGCGTTACGCGAGCAGGATGTCGGCAAGGGGCCACGCTATGCCGGTACGCTGCACTATATGAGTCCCGAACAAGCGCGAGGCGAAGGGCACCGGGTCGATGGTCGCAGCGACATCTTTAGTTTGGGTGTGGTTTTCTACGAGTTGCTCACTGGCAGGCGACCATTCAAGGCCGATTCCAAACAGGAGCTGCTCGAACAGATTACCAGCGTCGACGTTCGTCCTCCGCGACAGATTGACGATTTGATTCCAAAGGAATTGGACCGAATTTGCTTGAAAGCGCTTTCGAAACGGTCCGCCGAACGCTATTCGGCAGCGCGCGACTTCGCTGACGATTTGCAACATTTTCTAGGGACGGCCTCCGCCGAGGAAATGTCCACCCTGACGCATCGCGCCACAAATGAAGCACCGCCTACGACGTCGATTTCAAATCCCACTCCATTACTCGCCTCGGACACGTCGCCGATCAGGATCGTTCCGAAA
>JANXOO010001253.1 GCA_025353525.1 Schlesneria sp.
GCAAGTCACTGGACGAAGCAAAGGCAGTCGTCATCACCGCCGGTCGGACCCTGACGCTGACATTTGCAATCAACGATCTTCCGCGCGACGCCGTGGTCAATTTTGAATCTCCGTCAATTCCTGACGGAGTAATTCTTGAAATGACAAATGGTCCGATCCCGGGAACGTCGAGAAAATTAACGATTACCGTACCGGATCTGAACTCGAAGCTGTCCAGCCCTCAACAGATTGTTCTGAACGCAAAAAGCAGCGCCCATCCGTTACTGTTTGACCATACAATTAATCTGGAGGTTGAATACCCGAAGCCCTGGTTGCCTTTTGAACTGGCAAGCCAGGGTTTCCGCGAGTCTCCTGATTCAATGCGGTTTTCTTTTGCCGGTGCCATCTATGCTTCGATTCTCGACCGTCAGGTCGATGGCAAATCCGTTCGTTTTCGCCTGATACCGCCAACAAATATCGGGAACCGGAAGATCAGTCCGTTCTATATCACTGAGCGGCTTGTCAGCAATGTTCTGTTTTACGAATTTGCCAAGGCGAATCCTGATTTCGAAATTGATGCCCGTCCGATCGAAGAGCGCCGTTGGGAGTCTTCCGGATTCGCGGATTCGCCGGTCACAGATATCTATGCCATCGAAGCGCAGAAATTCGCGAAGTGGCTGGCCGGTCGCAATGGGACGTTGCCTTCGGACACCGAATGGGAAGTCGCAGCAGGGTATTGGGACTTTATCCGTCATTTGACAAAGAAATTCGGCAATATCCCCGTTGAACGAATCGATCCTAAAGAACTTCGTGACCTGCGCCTGATACCGTTCGACGATCATCCGCTCGGGGCAACTGTCTGGATCGGGGATGGACCTGCACTCGGGCAATATAAGGATCTTCACGGAGAAATGCTGAAAGGCAGATCGACGTATGGATGCGAGCTGGATCGGCTGAAAGATGGCAAATGGCCGACCGAGTTCACAAGAACCTTGCAGGATATACGTGGTAAGACTCACGATTTGAGGACACTTTACCGGGAAAACGTCATTGACGTGAAATCTCTGGAAACGGAAAAAATGAAATTTCAGGTCAGGCTTCGTGGCTCGGACCCCGATGGAGGAGAAATCAGCTGGTTGACAGGCGGCGAGAATAATCGACAAGTCAAAAGCGTGCAGGATCTGAATGGGACATCAGGTGAGTGCCCTTTGTCTCCCGCCGAACGCGATGCCAAAGAGCTCAATGTCGGGTTTCGAGTCGTCCTGCCGATTGATGAGCAATCGACGGATGTCGACGCCAATTGATCCTTGCAAATCGTCGCCGGAACGAAGAGGATCGAAGAGCAAGTTCGGCGCGTTCGAGCCAAAGTTTTCGCACTGCCACCAGGGAATTTCTCGAAGCTCAATATGACAAACCACTCCGTGCATTGGTCCGAAGGGCTGTTTATCAGTCCGCAACATTTTCAATTGTCCGAACGTCGGCTGCGGGAGGAAATCGCACTCGCCCAACAGTGGCATGTCGGTTATGCCTATGGCATCCGGAAGATTGAAATCGATCAGGATGCTCTATCCAATTGGCGCGTATCCCTCAGTACTCTGCATATCCGTTTGCGCGACAGGACGTTCGTCCGGTTTCCGGAAGATTCGATTCTGACTCCTGTCGAGATTCCTCGAACCGCATTCCGCAATTCGCAGGAACGGTTGATGGTCCATCTGGCCGTACCGCAATTGCAATTGGGTCGGAAGAATGCCGAATCTCAGAATTCGGATGGTACGGCCCGTTACTCAGTAGAATCTCAGGAAGTCGAAGACGAAAACCAGGCGGGCAATCCGATTGTTATGGATGTTCGCTGGTTGAACGCCAAAATCTTACTCGGTAGCGATGAATTATCGGGATACGAGACGTTACCGATCATGCGACTGCGGCTCGGCTCAATCGCCGAAGCACCTCCCGAAGTCGACCCCGACTATATCCCGCCGATCCTGGCCTGCGATGCGTGGTCATATCTCCAGGACCGGATTCTGGGGAACGCCGCTGATCAGTTGGGTAGTCTGGCCGATCAACTCGCGCGAAACATGCTCGATCGCGGAGTGGCTTTCGAGAGTGGTCACAGGGAGGACCTGGAACGCATTTTCAAATTGCATGCGATCAACGTCGCGCTGGGATATCTGGTCAATTTGCCGGTCGTGCGCGGAATTCATCCGCTGACGGCGTACATGGAATTGTGCCGGATTGTCGGGCAGATTTCGATTTTTTTGCCCGAGCGGCGGATGCAGAAAGTTCCCGTATACGACCACGACGATCTGGGCGGTTGCTTCATCGCGATTCGCAAGATGCTCGATCTGGATACCGAAAAACAGCGCCGGGCGTACATCAAGCGTCCGTTCGTCGGAGCAGGCTTGCAGATGCAGGTTCGCCTCGAACGCGAGTGGCTCACTCCTGGTTGGACGTTCTATATGGGTGTCGAATCGAAGCTGTCGTTTAATGAGATCGACAAATTGCTGACCGACCGGCTCGATTTGAAGCTGGGGAGCAGCGATGTCGTCGAGAACATTTATCGCGGTGGAAAAGGGGGAGTGAAGGCGCGACCGGAAGCAGCACCGCCTCGCGATTTTCCGGGAACCGGGTGGACGTACTGGAAGCTGGACCGTGGTTCCGAAGCGTGGCAAGCAGTCGAAAAAACACTCAATCTGGGTATCAGGTTTAATGAAAAGCAGGTTGTTGGCGATATCGACGGCGAACAAACCATTCAGATACGAACCGACCAGGGGCAGTTGGTTGCCCTGTCGTTTGCCCTGTACGCCATGCCGCAAATGCCATAATGCCTGATTCTGCGTGCTGCGCAGAGTGTGGTGTTAATCGAAAGCCGGTTTCCGGGTCAGATACCAGTACTGACCTCGGTGACGGACGTTGAGATAGTCGTTATCCTGTTCGCGAATGCCTCGATTCGTTCCGGGCGACGTATCACAACAGGCAGGCATCCTTTTTTTCAGGCGGTCAGATGACTCCCGAATTCGCTCAACCGGTGAACAGGATTTTCGACGCCGTGCTGGATCTTGTCGATCGGATTGAACGGCACGAGCGACCTGATCTTGGCGAAGAGAAAACCCTGATTCGTATGGATCTGGATGCGCTGGTTTCACTGTCGACCAGCAAGCCCGGTCAGAGATCGGACGAGCATGAACTCGCTCGCCGCGCGTTGATTTACTGGGTCGATGAGGTCCTGACCACGGCGCAGGCCGACTGGAAGGACATGACGCTCGAATTCGACTATTTTGCGGAAAAAAATCGCGCCTGGCGATTTTATGAATACGGCGAGCGGTCGGCGCGGACCAGTTCTTCTGATGTGATCGAGACCTGGTATTTGTGTCTCGTTCTTGGGTTTGAAGGGGATGTCGGCGAAGCATTTCGCGAACATCTGCATCAGCCGCTTCCCGGTGGTAGCAGTACCTCAAACGAAGCTCGCAAAGCATGGGCAGCAGAATTCGCGCGACTGATTCGCAAGCCGACCTCGCAGGAACTCGTTGGTGAACCCATCTCGGGAGGAGTCGAACCGCTTAACGGAGCACTTTGGCTGCAAACGATGGGCGCATGCCTGTTTGTAGTTAGCGCTGGATTCGTCGTGTTACTGGCGATCTTTCTGAAGCTTCGGTCACTGCAATAGCAGCCTGTTTCAATTCCTGGCCGCACTGTTCTCGCCCATCGGGGGGGGGGGGTACTGAGGCCGATCTGTGAATTCGGACACTGAACAGCAGAAGAATCTTCACAGCAGAAGAATCTTCCGAATATCAACGAACAAAGCTCCAGCATCGTTTGTGACGCTGGAGCTTTACTCGCGTTTCAGCAGTTGCAATCAGAATTGAACGCGTGTGGCGTTGGTCTGAGGAGCTCCGAAGTACCAGTTGAAGAGGACGCGGAATTCTCCCGAGAAGGCTTTGTCCGAATCCGTACCGATGGGAACGACGTACCCCAGCAACAGGGACTTATTCTGACCGAACATGATGTTTGATCCGACCACTGCATTTTGAGTTTGAATCTGACGCTGGTAGTTTCCTGTCGTCAGAGCAGGCCCATGCACGACATTCGTTGACTGCAGAGTTGAGTTCAGGTGAAATTCGGAGATCAATGAGACCCTGGACAGGCGTGCTGTTGGATCGGCCGACTGGTAAATCCAGTATCCGGTTCCGACGCTCGCAAACAGATAAGACGGGTCACGCAGCGTTCCGTCCTGATGCAGATTCGAGCTGCCGTCAGGCGTTGTTGAAACGGCGTTTCCATTCGTGGCAAAATCAAGTTGCAGCATCGACTGTGCGAACCAGCGATCGTTTGGTGTGTAAACGCTGCCGACGTACGGCAACACGTGCCAGGCCTGATTGCGTATCAACGCCAGTGTGTTTCCCTTGCTGTCAAGCACCCGAGTGTCGTCTGCCGTCGGAGCCGCCACGCCGATCCCTGTCGACAGAGCGAATTGTTCGTCGCGATAGAGAAGTCCTTTGAAGAACGTTGTGACATTCCCTAGTTGGTACTGATTTGTATTGTAAATCGGCGTGTCTGTCCTGCTATCAAGTGTCGTATTTGACCCAAGTGTCGTCGCCATCGGCACGCGGACTTCGACCGACATGTTTCTGTTAAAAAACGTCTTTTCAAATCCTGGCGTGTACCGATCAACGGAAATTCCACCTGGGCCCAGATTCAGATTTGAAAAATGATTATAGCTGAAGAATACGCGATCACGCGGCAGGGGGCTGGTATTCTCAGCCAGTTTCATGATCCCGACACCCGTTGAATTGGCAATCGAAACGGGAGATCCCAGGCTGAACGGGGAACTGAAAGTATTCGGGGTGTTCGAAATTGTTTGTCCGGCACCACCGAAAAAGTCGCCCATGAAGGCTGGTACCTGACTCAAGGCTGACGAGGCCCCCTGACCTGCCGCGAGCGATGTGACGGGAGCCGGCATTTGGGATGGTTGCTGGTTCTGCGAAAAGACAGAATTCGGATCCGACAGCGGTGAGCTCGACTCCGGCAAGGGTTGAGGACTTGTCGGTGGCAGCGAACCGTACGATTCCGTCGAACCGGTATACCCGGGGATACCGGAATTCGAATCCGGAATTCTTGAACAATTCGGCGCCGGGGCGCACGCATCCTGCGAGCTGACAGGTGAAAGTTCGCGATCGAAGATCTCTTCGTCGGACATCAGTGATGTCAGTCGAACAGATCTGAGTGGCGTCCCGTCCGTATTCTGTGCTCGCACGACGACTTTTGAAGTCCCGTTTGATTTCGTCGTAACTTTGTCTTTAGTGGCGGCATCAGCTTCAGTGACTGCGAAACCGGCGGAAAAAACCAGCGTCAATACACAGGACAGTCTTGCCAGAGATGTTTTTTTCATCAATTTGTTCCTTACGGTGCGAACACCAATTCCATCCGTGGGAAAAATCCTGAGATCAGCCGTAATTCACACAAAAATATCTGAATGGAACACCCGTGAGTCCACTCGTCGACAGTCGCGCTACTTTAAAACGTTGAATCGATTTACTGACTTCCACCGACCGTCCGCAGATTCGTTTCCTGACTTCTGAGGACATATCGATCAGGATTGACCTTGAAGGCTTCCCAATTGTCCTTGTTCGCAAACAGGAAGAACCGGCCCTCAAATTCACGGAGAACCTGTCCGTCCTGCATCTGACGTTGCGCCAGCCAAACGACCGGATCAATGCCACCGTAGACAGGGGCAAAGTTCTTTGGATCCTGATCGAATGTCGCTTTTGCTTCTGCACTCGAGAAGTAGTAGGTCCGTTCTTCATGCACTGACGAGAATTGCGGGTCGACCGGAAGAACCTGCCGCATTTTCATTGCGACGATGCAGCGACCTTTGAGGCCTGGAATGACCGGGGCCGCCGGATTCGTTTCCGGAACGTTACGGACTGCGGGGGCCGCTCGTCGCTCGACAACCTGGGGTGACGCTTTTGCCGCTTTCGGGGAACGTCGGGAGGCTTCCGCTTTCGGCTTTGGAGCAGGTTTGTCCTTGTCTGAGTCGGATTTCATTTCCTTTTCGGATTCACTGTCGTCCGAAGGGTCGACTTCGCCGTCTTTCATTTTATCTTTGTCTTCATCGTCGTCGAGCGGCTCCGGACCTTTTTCTGGCAGGCTGTATCCGTTGGAATAGTTCTTGAAGAGGCACATGGCTTCGGCAGCCGCAGCGCGGACTCGCTCGGACGGCTCGACCCAGCAGCACTGGTCGTCTTTCTCGGACGCCACTTTTGCCAAAGCTTTCATCACCTTTTCATTGG
>JANXOO010001269.1 GCA_025353525.1 Schlesneria sp.
GGCGTGGCGACATCGACGATGTTGCGATTCGTCGACTATCCGGATTCGACGGGCGGAAGCGATCGTGTCGCCATCAGTTACAATCGCCAGGGACAGCGTACGAGTGTGACTGACCAACGGGGTTGCGTTCACAGTTATGTCTACGACTTGCTCGGCCGGTTGACGAACGATTGCGTAACGACATTGGGATCGGGCGTCGACGGAGCCGTCCGTCGATTGACGGCGACGTACGAAGTTCGTGGCCTGACGTCGAAGCTGACGAGCTACGACAATCCGACCGTCGGATTGGGCGCTATCGTCAACGATGTGGCGCTGACGTATAATTCGTTCGCACAAGTCATCACCGATGCGCAGTCGCACAGCGGAGCGGTCGTATCGGGGACGACACTGCAAGTCCAGTACGGGTATCTGAACGGGTCAGCCAACATGATTCGTCCAACAACACTGACGTATCCCAACGGACGAGCCATCACGTTTGGCTACGGTGCCGCAGGCGGCATCAACGATTCAGCCAGCCGCGTTGATGGATTGATCGACGGAGCTCAGACGCTGGTCAATTACGCCTATCTGGGGTCCCGCACAGTCGTTCAGACCACCTATCCACAGCCGAGCACCCAATACACGCTTTTGGGTTCATCTGGAGGCAACAGTCCAGCAGGCGATATCTACTGGGGGCTGGACAATTTCGGGAGAATCATCGATTCCCGCTGGTACAACACGGGGACGAGTGGGGACATCGACCGGATCAAATACGGCTATGACCGCGCCAGTAATCGCATCTGGCGTCAAAACACTGTCGCCACTGCTGCCGGAGCCAAGTTCGACGAACTCTACCGCAACGACGGACTTCAGCGATTGAAAGACATGCAGCGCGGAACACTCAACACCAATCAAACCGCGATCACAACGCCGACGTTCGGGCAATGCTGGACCCTCGACCCAACCGGAAACTGGAAAGGCTTCAACGAAGCCGCCACGGGCGGAGCTTGGACCACCACCCAATCTCGCACGGCCAACCCCGTCAACGAGATTACCGGGATTACCAACACCGTCGGCAGTCCCTGGGCCGTTCCTGCGTATGATTCCGCAGGAAACATGACCACGATGCCGCAACCAGCCAATCCCGGCAGTTCGTACACCGCAACCTACGATGCTTGGAATCGATTGGTCAAACTGGTTAACGCCAGCAATGGCCAATTGATGCAACAAAACCAATACGATGCGAGAACTTTTCGTACGGTCATCCAATCCTTCACCGGCGGAGTACTGTCAGAAACAAGACATTCGTACTTCTCGATCGGCTGGCGCTGCCTGGAAGAGCGTGTCGGAACCGCCACCACAGCAGACCGTCAATTTGTGTGGGGCACCAGATACATCGATGACCTCGTCCTCAGAGACCGAGGTTCCGAACGCCTGTACGCAACGAAGGACGCGAACTGGAATATCACAAGCATTCTTGATGCAACAGGGGCGGTCCAAGAGCGATACTCATATTCTGCTTACGGAATGCCGATTTTCCTGACAAGCGGGTTTGGCTCGAGGCCATCGAGCAACTTTGGGTGGGAGTCCCTGTATCGCTGCTATCGCTATGATAGCGGAATTGTCGTATTCGCGGTGCGATTTCGGGCGTTTCAGCCACTATTGGGGAATTGGTGTCAACGCGACCCTCTTCAATATCGGGACGGGATGTGCCTCTACTCCGCATACTTCGTCCCGAGATCTCAAGACCCATACGGTAGGGAGCAGGATCTGCTGCTTGGTCCAGATCCTTTCCTGCCTTTCCAGGACGGTCCACCTCCGCCACTCGTCGACTACGATGCACTTGAAAAGGCCCTTCCGCCGAAACTCCCGGAATTAAACGTCGCCCCACCGAAAGTACCGATGCCCGACAGGTCAGCGAAATGTACGATAACGGTAATTGGAGGGCACGATGTCGACGTGTTCTCTGGAGTAAAACGGCATCTCCCAGGTCCGCGAGATTTGTGTAAAGAGCTATATACTGGAATTGTTTCCTGCAACAGCCAACAAGTTTGGGACGAACTTCAGGAAGACGACAAATATAAATGGCTAAAACTCGTCCCCGGAACAGAACTCGTGAATGATTT
>JANXOO010001290.1 GCA_025353525.1 Schlesneria sp.
CAGAGCCTGATCACGATCCACTTCGATTCAAAGTTGGTTTTGCTTCAAATATCAAAGATCGGCTTCGTGCATTGCGATGCTCAGCCCCATTCTCCGCTGTAATCACGACCTGGCCATGTCGACGCCTCTGGGAAAAGACGGTAATCGAGTGCGTGACGTTCGGTTGCGACCGATTGCACACCGAAGTATTTCGCTCTCCGTCGCTTGAGACCGTCATTGCCAATGGCGAGCAGTTCTTCAGTTTGACGCCTCAGATTCAAAAGCAGGATGAAACTGCCGCTAAATCCGACTTGACCCTGCTTCCGACGAATTGAAACCAATGATCGTCCGCCTGTCGCAAAAGCTCATTACCAAGATCGAAACAGGCAAGCTCAATGGGATGCCATTGGACGACAGCCCATTGGTGGATTGGTCGGCTCATTTGTTCGTGACAGGTCGAACCAACTACATCATCCTGTGCAACACAAAATCGCTGTATTCGACGATGTTCCTCGCTAAGGGGATTACGACTGAGGGACGGTTCAGTGAAGCTGCATTGACCCACCTGCGAGATTTTATGGAAGCGGATGGACTGCCCCACGTCTTCAATCAGCACATCGCCCCGTCGAGTTGCACGATTCAATTCGCCAGGTCATTCAACCGAGCCGTGACAAGTTCCATGAACGAACTGATTCTGGCGGCGACAAGCATGCTGGCGACCGATGACCGTTCCCTGCAACAGGTTTCCACCGAACTCAATGACATCCTGCTTTCAGCAATCGCGACTGCTGAAGAGAAGTATGCCAAACCCAAGGACGTGTTCCAGAAGTTGATCCTTGAAAAGTCGTTGTCACGGTTTTGACGAGGAGTAGGCCGAATTCGGCAATCACTCTCGTTTCCATTGAATGAACGACATTGATCAAGGATATTCGTGAGTTTACCATTGGGGCGGAGAATTGGTCGACTGATTTGTAAATCATTTTCAATCGTTTGTGGTTGCTTTCAACATTCGCTCCAAATCCCCATTTTGCGAGTGCGCCTTCAGGTAATGAGTCCTCCCATCACCCGTCATTGGACTTATCTCCTGTTTTTCGCTCCAAAAATTGAAGTCACGGTTTACCGCCAAGGCGCGAAGAACGCGAAGTTAAAATTTTTTTCCGGACTTCTTCGCGACCTTCGCGCCTTTGCGGTGAGAAAACTTCCCGTGTTTCATTTGTCATGGACGACCCAGGAATTGAAGTCGGAGTTTTGTCGGAGTTTGTGATGGGTTGACTCCAGGCCGGGTTCTTTGGTCGCGTTGACAAACCATTCCGCTTTGCCGATTGGTTGACATCGTTTGCACTGGCTCTTTTCGTGCGGGATAGGCCCGTGACATGGCGGACTTGAACGAACACTGACTGCGGTGGGGTGAACGCAGCTTCTTCAGATTGCTTCTGACTCGGGGAGGATCTCTTCGCTTTTGAAGCGAACATCGATCAATGTGGTCACTCCGTTGCCTGTTTCGGGGCCGTAGCCTTTACGAACGTGGACGCGCCATACGAAGTTTCCTGATATTTCCTCAATTCCTTCCTCGGACGGTACGAATGTTTCAAATGAATGATGCGGTGCGAGCGATTCGTTTGTATGCTGGCCGACAATCGTGAATTCGCTGCCCGATGACATGCGGTCGAAGTGGTGAAAGTGTTTTACTCCTTTCTTCTTGCGATCCGCGTCGCGAAAAATCACGTTGTACGCGTAGATTTCGTCAACCCCGCGACGAAAAAACATCAGCGTTGTATCCAGTGGCACAATTGATTTTTCTGACGAAATGTTCTCGATCCGGAGCCACAGCTTGAGGACCGGATCTGACTGCAATCGCTCGCTGGTTGCATGACCCGCCGCATCTGCAAACCTCAGCGGTCCTCGAGTCACTCGTAGCGGCGTCACTTGAATAATTCCGTAACGCTGTGTCTGCCCGAACTTCAGTTCGTGACCGGGTGGCAGATCGTTTTCAGGCTTTGGTACTCGTGCACGGCCCCCGTCCTGCTGCACTGTTTTGAGGTCGGGCAAACTCTCTAACTGGTTCGCTCGATTGAAGAACAACAAATACGCGACGTACATCGTCAGCAGACTTGCGTAACTTCCGATGACTACAAGCCATAACAGCAACGATGACTTCGACTGGCTGGAATCTGTCTCGTCCTTGTCGGCAGAACTACGACTTTGTAAATCGAGCGTCGACGGGAATCCGGGTGAATCGACGTGACTTGCCGTGCTGTCTGCCGGAACACCGAAATTCAACGTGAACGGAGAAGTCTCGTTTGATGTCGGAACTACGGACGAAATCGCGTCACCAAAAAAGAGGGACGCCGGCGGCGTGGACTCGGGAATTGTTTGAAATGCCAATTCTCCGGAGGACGGTCGAACCGGAACAAAAATGTCACAATTGACCTGACCTAAGGAAACGCGATCGCCAACGACAACATTCTCCGCGTGAACATCACTACTTTCCGGATCCGACTTTGCCGCCGGGGTGACATCAG
>JANXOO010001291.1 GCA_025353525.1 Schlesneria sp.
GTCGTCGATCTTGAGAACGAGGGATATCAGTTCGAAGCCGCAGAAGCATCGTTCGACCTGCTCGTCCGTAAGGAAGCAGGTGTCTATCAGCCGAAATTCCAGCGTCTGCATTATCGCGTCAACGTTGAAACAGTCACCGGACAGGGGACGACGACCGAAGCAACCGTAAAACTTCGCGTGAACTCGCAGATTGAACATGTGGTGGCGGAAGGCGACGGTCCCGTGAACGCATTGGACAACGCCCTGCGAAAGGGTTTGTCGGTCGCGTACCCGAACCTCGCGCAAATGCAGCTTGTCGACTACAAAGTTCGTGTGATCAATTCGGCTGAAGGAACGGCGGCTCGCGTTCGGGTTGTGATCGAAAGCCGCGACCATACCGATGTCTGGAGCACCGTCGGAGTCAGTGAAAATGTGATCGAAGCGAGTTGGCTGGCTCTGGTCGACAGCGTCGAATACAAGCTGTTCAAGGATGCGGAAGAAATTTGAACCGTTTTAAGGCGACCGGCAGGAAACGAAGTACCAGTCGCTGAAAACGGGGACTGGCACCAGGAAGACCTGGAGCCAGTCCCCGTTTTTTACCCCGTTTTTCAACCGGTAAAATTCCACTGCCTCTCGCCTGATTGAAAAAGTGAAATCCATGACGACCGAAATCCCGAAGCAATACGACCCCGCTGCTGCTGAAGCTCAATGGTTCCACTTTTGGGAATCGAAGGGTTACTTCAACGCCGACCCGAATCCTGCAAAACCGTCGCACGTCATTATGATCCCGTTGCCCAACGTGACCGGAGCGCTCCATATGGGGCACGCACTCAACGGAACGTTACAGGATTTGTTGACACGTTGGCGCAGGATGCAGGGATACGAAGCGCTGTGGATGCCGGGCACCGATCACGCCGGGATCGCTACGCAGTCTGTCGTTGAAAAGCGGATGCTGGAAGAAGAGGGCCAAACGCGACATGACATCGGTCGCGAAGCACTCGTCAAACGCATCTGGAAATGGAAGGACGAATACGAAGCCCGCATTCTTTCGCAGTTGAAGCGGATCGGAGCGAGTTGCGATTGGCGCCGTGTACGGTTCACTCTTGACGAAGTCTGCTCGCGAGCGGTTCGACAAACATTTTTCAAAATGTTCAAAGACGGGCTGATTTTTCGTGGCAAGCGACTGGTCAACTGGGATACGTTTCTGCAAACAGCCGTGGCCGACGATGAAGTTTACGAAGAAGAGATCGATGGCCACTTCTGGACGTTCGACTATCCCGTGGTTGATAACGCCGGACAGCCCACAAGCGAACGGATTTCGTTCAGCACCACGCGACCGGAAACGATGCTCGGCGATACCGCCGTCTGCGTTCATCCGACGGACGAGCGTTACACGCACCTGATCGGCAAGCACGTTCGCATCCCTGTCAACGGACGCATCATTCCAATCGTGGCCGACGCACTGCTGGCGGACAAGACGCTTGGCACGGGGTGCGTCAAGGTAACACCAGCCCACGACCCGAACGACTATGCTTGCTGGAATCGCAACAAGGACCTGATGGGCGAGCCTATTAATATCCTGAACACTGACGGAACTTTAAACGAGCGAGGTGGAGCGTGGCAGGGCGTCGACCGACTTGTCGCGCGCGATGCCATTGTGGCCGAAATGGAACGGCTGGGCCATTTCGGGAAAGTGGAAGACCGTAAAATTCCGTTGAAACACAGCGATCGCTCGAAGACACCCGTTGAACCGTACCTTTCGGAACAGTGGTTCGTCAAAATGGATACGCTCGCTCAGTCGGCGATCGATGCCGCGAACGATGGTCGAGTGACCTTTTATCCCGAGCGTTATCGGCAATCGTATCTCAGTTGGCTCGGCGAAAAGCGGGATTGGTGCATCAGCCGCCAACTCTGGTGGGGACACCGCATTCCGGTTTGGTCCAATTCGTACGATGTCTCGGAACTGAACTCGATCCGCGAAACGATTGAACAGTCGATTCAGTCTGGCGAGTCGTGCGATCCATCGAGAAAAATCTCTTACCACATTTCTGCGCCTGAAAAGGGACGGTTCCAGGTCCTGATCTGTTTCGCGGACGGCAATCAAACGCTCGAATACGCATTCGAACAACTCGGGTTCGTGCGCGACCCGGACGTACTCGATACCTGGTTCAGTTCGGGTCTGTGGCCGCATGCGACACTCGGCTGGCCCGATACGACGCACAATCCGCCAATTGTCGGGCAAGATCCGCTGAAGCCGACCGGTAAGAACGAAGTGCTGCCTTACTTCTACCCCGGCATCGTGCTGGTCACGTCGCGCGACATCATCACACTGTGGGTGGCTCGCATGGTGCTGACCGGCCTCTACAACATGGGCGACGTTCCGTTCCGACACGTCTGCATTCATCCCAAGATTCAGGACGGGTTCGGACAGACGATGTCGAAGTCGAAGGGTAACGGAGTCGATCCGATCGAGTTGATCGAAAAATACGGTTGCGACGGAATGCGGTTCACCATTGCGTCGTTTGCTGGCGAGACGCAGGACGTACGATTGCCCGTCGGGTACGAGTGCCCGCATTGCCAAGGCATCGTTCCGCAGGAACAGCACCACTTGAAATTCAAGCCGGGCAAGCCGAAAATCAAATGTGCCAAGTGCAAAAAGGAATCTCAGTACGCAACGCCAAACTACATTCCCGATGAGGGAGAGCCGGTCGCCCGGGTTGTGATTGAACGATTCGAATACGGTCGCAATTTCTGCAACAAGCTGTGGAATGCGACCCGGTTCGCCATGCTTAATCTGGAAGGTTACTCGCCTGGCGACGTTGATTCCGGTTCGTTTGCCATCGAAGACAAATGGATTCTGTCGCGACTTGCCACCGTCACCGACGAAGTGACGACGCTGTTGGGCGTTTACAAATTCGATGCTGCCACGCGGTCGCTTCGAGACTTCGTCTGGAACGAATTCTGCGACTGGTATCTTGAAATGCTCAAGCCCCGTCTGAGAGATGAATCACTCAAGCCGGCAGCGCAACGAATTCTTGTTGCCGTTCTTGATACGACACTGCGGCTACTTCATCCGTTCACGCCGTTCATTACTGAAGAGTTATGGCAGCGGTTGAACGAGATTGCTCCGGTGCGAGGGATTCCGGCATCAACACAGGCCTCGGCTGCAATCATCATCGCTCCGTGGCCGACGGGCCTTGATCACTGGCGAGATACGGCGCTCGAAGCCCGATTCTACCGACTTCAAGAGTTGATTGTGGCTGTTCGCAATGTGCGTGGTACTTACAACATCAGCCCTGCCGTTTCTGTTTCGATTTCCGTGCGGTGTACGGAGGACGTTGCCGCCGACCTGAAACAAGTGCAGCCGCAATTTGAGTTACTTGCAAAAGCAGCACTCACCGCTGCAGGTGCGGAGGTCTCCCGCCCGAATGCAAGCGCCAGCTTTTCGCTCGGTGACGCCGACGGCTACTTGCCACTGGAAGGTCTGGTCGACCTGCAAGCGGAAGTCGCGCGACTTCGGAAAGAAGCGGACAAGTTGCGGGGCTTTATTTCCGGAAGCGAAAAGAAACTGACCAACCAGAGTTTCATCGACCGGGCCCCCGCAGAAGTCGTTGTGGAAGTCCGTGAGACACTCGCCGGACAGCAAAAGCAACTGGCGAGTATCCACGAAGCGATCAAACAATTGTCGGGTTGCTGAATGTTATTGTGAATTCGAGGGACAGGCGTTCTGATGTCCGGCCGCTTTATGCCGGATATAATGCCGATGAGCTTCGAGAGGTTTTTCGCCTGATCGATTGGATGATGCATTTGCGGTTCGACTTGAGCCGTCGGTTTGAGACCGAACTGGTCGCATTCGAAAAGGAACTACACATGCCCTACGTTACTTCCGTCGAACGAATCGCCGAAAAACGAGGTCTCGAACAGAGTCTCGAACGAGGGAGTTCGACCATCTTGTTACGCATTCTGGCGAAGATCTGTGGTCAGCTGCCAGACGATGTCCTTGAAGGAGTTCGAAAGTTGTCGTTTAAGGATCGCGAGATTCTCGGCGAAGCGTCGATCGACTTTCGTTCCATAGAAGAACTCAGAACCTCGCTGACGGCGGCGACTCATTGAACTCATTGGGTGAAGTCTCATCCTTGCCGCGTCAGTTCTGCCATCAGTACCCCTGCAGCGACCGAGACATTCAGCGAGGGAACTGTACCTCGCGAGGTCAGCTTGCAGACCTGATCACATTTGTCGAGCGACAGGCGGCGCAGCCCGAGTTCCTCATTCGCGAGATACCACGTGATCGCCCGTGGCTGCTGATACTCGGGAATGAG
>JANXOO010000876.1 GCA_025353525.1 Schlesneria sp.
AGCAAGTCCATGTGGTTCATGGCAAAGTCACCTGGATAGACAAACTGATATTTTGCGTAGTCCATCGCAACTTGGCCTTCGTTGCTTTCAGTATCTTTTATCTTTATGCCGTTTTGTGTAATCGAGAGAATGTCATATCCAGTCTCACCAGCAATCCGCTTCTTAATCTCGAAGAGCGTTTTCATGCGTCGAATCGACCAATGCTCGGGCATCTCGCCTAGCCACTCGACCCCGCTGTCCTTGTACCGCTCGTAACGCGGGAAGCTCATAGGTCATCCCCTTCAGGTGGCTGGGGAGTCTGGAGCATCTGGCTCCACTCGTGGAGCTTCTGCTGGAGGATGGTCTTGGAAATCATCTGGGTTTCGTACTGCGCGACCAGCGCTGGCGATAGATGGCGACTCATGGCGTATTCCACAACCTCGTCGTCCTTCGTGCGGCAAAGCAAAACGCCAATGCTGGGGTTTTCATGCGGGCGCTTACGGTCGCGGTCAAGAGCCTCCAGATAAAACACCAGCTTGCCCATGTGTTGAAAACGGATATAACCCCGATCATCCTCCGCTAGGCCGCTGGTGGCTTGGTGCGCATCACGATTTGGCTTGGTCGATCGCACCGCCTGATCGTCCAGAGGGCCCCATCGTGACGGCATGCGCCCGTACCGGCTCGGCGACGGCGTTTGCTTTGACAGTGCTGATGATTGGCTGGACCAGCAGTTTGTGGTGGGGCAGGCCAGCGGGGGTGATGTCTGCGATTTCGCTGGTTCTGATGCCTCGAGTCTACGGTCACGCTCATTTGGCCAGCCTCGAAACGATCACCAATTTGACGTGCACCGCAGCCGTCATCTTCGTCGCTCACAGGTGGAACGGACCCGCCCCGCCTGCAAAGCGAGCTGCGATTCTTGCCGGAATTCTGTTTGGCCTGGCATTGCTGACAAAAATTCAGGCGATTCTGATTCCGATACCGCTGATCTGCTGGGCGGTCTGGCGATGGCGATCGAACGCCATAGTTCCGCTTGCGCTGTGGGGAATTGCCGCCGTTGTCGTTTTTTTTGCCGGATGGCCCTATCTTTGGGATGCTCCCGTCGCTCATACCTTTGAATACCTCGGTCGTACCACAAACCGGGCGACGATTCATGTCTGGTATTTTGGCCAAAAGTATGCAGACACGGATGTTCCGTGGCACTATCCGTTCGTCATGTTCGCTCTGACGGTTCCCGCAGTGTTGCATGCCACGGGTCTGATCGGACTCTTCCGAGGCATCACATGCCAGACAAAGAACCCACCTGAAAGCACCTGCACGAATGCGATGAGCGATACCACCACGGGCCAGGCAGCGAAGCGCGGTTCAATGGCACCGGTTGAATCGCGAGGAGAACTCGAACGGAGCCGCGATGCATTACTGCTGTCGACGGCTCTGTTTCCGTTGATTGTATTCGCGTTGCCGGGAATCGCGGTCTACGACGGCGAACGGCTGTTTCTGACAAGTTTTCCGCTCTGGGCCTTTTTTATCGGACGAGGCTGGTGTCGGCTTTGGAACCTTTTGCGCCGTTGGAGCAATTCCCGATTGACCGCCGGAATCGTCTGCTCAATTCTGTTGCTCGTCTCTGCGTCACCGTTGATAATGATGGCACCGTGTCACGTCAGCTATTACAACGAGGTGACTCCGTTTTTGACCGGCACTGGCGATCGGTCGGGGCTGGAAATCGACTATTGGGGAGCTGGAATGACGCGTCGATTGTTAGTGCGTCTGGCGGAAACAGTCCCGGAAGGAGAAGCCGTCGCGATCACACCGACACTGCATCAGTTCCAGGCAGACGATTTTAACAGGCAGTCTCCTGTCCTGCGTTCCCGTCGGATCAGAATTGTCGAATATCAACCGGAATCATCGACTCAAATGTACATTCTCGCCTACCGCCGCCTGGCCGATTTACCAGACAACCTGGACGGAAGTTCGACAAGTGTCGAAGTTCTGGAAACGACAACTCGATCCGGCCGCCCCCTCGCGTACATCCTGAAGCGATCGCAAAATCCGTCGCAGACATCCGATTGAGGTAAATCGCGATCATAGATCTTCCGGAAACAGGAAGCCTTCGCGTCGTCCGAAAAATGATGTCGTCAGTCAAAGGTCACACTGGTTGAGTCAGAGTGGAAAAGAAGAAGAATTCCTGCCAGCCAATGATGTCATGCATCAGTCGCCTGTTCAGCGACTGGAAGACAAATCGTTCTGAATCGGCCAGCCGAGCGATCTTTGAAGTGTGAACTGCGCGGTATTGTAGTCAGCAACGACGCGGACGTATTCGCGGCGAGCCACTCCCAGAGCCTGAATTGACTGCAAGACCTCGACAGGTAAGCCTTGACCATTTTGAATCCGTTCCCGGTTTCGCGAAAACGAATCTTCTGCTGCCTTCACTGCGATTTCGACTGTTTTGATTTGTTGTGCACGAGAAGTGACCTGGATCTGAGCTTCGACGACTTCACGAGCGACTCGATCCAGGAGAGCGATTTCCCGATACTTCGACTGTTGGATACGCGAGTCGGCTTCACGGCGAATCGCATGCTCGCCCAGGCCCAGCTGCCGGATTTCCCAAAAAGCAACGGCATCTGCATCCATGCGGCTACCGGCGTTTGACGGATTGCCGAAAATCCCGCCGTTTAACCCGCCGTAGCTAAATCCGAGCAACACACTGGGAATCAATGGAGCATATCGTTCTCGTTTTAATCGCTCGATCGCTTCACATACCAAGTGCCGACTCTCTGAGATTTCTGGTCGTTGAGTCAATGCGATTGCGACCAATTCCTGCGGTGGCGTGCCAGGCGGCACCAACTCAACCGGAGTGATTTGAGGTTCAATCGGAATGAGACGACGTGACGAATCCCAGCGAATTTGCTCGGCCAGTCGAGCAGAAGCCACTGCGACAGCCTCCTCCGCTCTGCGAACGTCGTTCGTGCGTAAAGCCGTCTCAGTGCGAGTGCGGTCGTGGTCTGATTCCAAACCCTGTCCTGTTTTCGCGAATTCCCCCGTGACACGTTCCAACTCTGTCGCTTTCGCTTCAATATCAATGGCGACCGCAAGTTCCTGAGCGGATTTAAGAAGTATGACGTATTCCAAAGCAGTTTGAAGAAGCGCGTCGTTCGTTGCCGCTTGCGCGCCCGAGTTTCGGGCTGAGGCTGTCTGCTGTGCGATCCGAGGCTGAAAAACCGCGTCCGCCAAGTGGAATTGGGCGACAAGACCTGGAACCGACGGAGAACCCGCTCCCACGGCATTGGCACCCAAACCCGAGTAAAAGGAACTGCGGTTCGTATTGGTGATATTGCCAGCGACATCCTGAATCGCGCCCTGGTGCTGGTTGTAGTTGAATCCGGCCCGAATCGATGGCAGCCAGAGTATTTCTGCTCTCTGGAGTTGCGCCAGCGACTCTTCAATGCGAGCATGTGCGAACCCGACTTGCGGGTTGTTGCCGGTCGTCAGCAACAACGCCGTCGTCAAATCAATCGCTTGTGACTCACCAGGAAAGAGGGGCGATTCCGCAGGAACAACCGAATGTCGGGCGGCTTCTTCCGACGTTTGTGATTCCGACGACTCGTTGGCAGAGGTCAATGTGACCTCATCGCCATTACGACGAACCTCAATCTCTTGGGGTGTTGATGACGAAGAAGAAATGACAGGCAGCTTCCGACCAACGGCTTGTGATCGAGATGAAGACGGCGTGTCAAAGCGGGCAGACGAAAGACTTCCGGCGCTGGACGACCTGCAGCCCATACATGCGAGGCACATGAACAGCGCGACGGACGGGAACTCCAAAAATCGCAAATGAATGACCATCCTTGGCCTTTCCACGAG
>JANXOO010001301.1 GCA_025353525.1 Schlesneria sp.
GGAAGACCTGGAGCCTGTCCCCCTTTTTCAGCCCGTTAATTTTCCACTGCCGGTCGCCTTAATGAACACGTTGTACGTTGGTAAAGTCGCAAACGAGCCGATATGCTCGAACACCGTTACGGCATGGCTTAAACCTGGGTGGTAATCTCATTCCACACTTTGACGTGCGATCACGTTCTGACTCGACATTCTTGAGGAATACTGCATGGAAACTACAAACGGCTCATTGAAACGCAAACTGCGGATGGCTCTGGTTGGCGGCGGACAAGGGTCATTTATTGGTCGCGTTCACGCTACGGCCGCTGTTCTGGACAATCGCGCAGCACTCGTCGCAGGGGCATTGTCATCCGATCCTGCGAGGGCAAAATCGTCAGCTCCAGCCTACGATATTCCTGCGGATCGCGCCTATGGATCGTTCGAAGAATTGTGCCAGAAAGAATCGTCGCTTCCTGCCGACAAGCGAATCGACTTCGTCACGGTGGCGACTCCCAATCATACGCATTTCGGCGTCGCGAAAGCGGCATTGCAGGCGGGCTTCAACGTTGTTTGCGACAAGCCGATGACGTTCGACCTGGCGCAGGCTGAGGAATTGGCAACACTCGTCGAAAAATCAGGTGCCGTTTTTGCCGTCAGTCACAATTACACGGGGTATCCGCTGGTCCGCCAGGCTCGGGAAATGATCCTCGGCGGTGAACTTGGAGAGATCCAGGCGATTCGTTCGAACTATATTCAGGGTTGGCTGCGGACCAGACTGGAAGCGTCAGACCAGAAGCAGGCCGCATGGCGAACCGACCCGTCAAAATCGGGTGCGGCGGGCTGTTTCGGCGATATCGGGACGCACGCATACAACCTGGCCCGATACATGACTGGCCTGCTTCCTGCAGAAGTTTCGTGTCACCTCAAGACGTTTGAACAAGGCCGACTGCTGGATGATTATGGTCATGCCGTCATTCGCTTCGAGAACGGCGGACTCGGTTCCGTCACGGCGAGTCAGATTTCACATGGGCGAGAAAACGATCTGTTTATCGAAGTTGACGGCACGAAGGGAGCCCTGTCATGGCGACAGGAAAATCCGAACGAAATGATGGTTCGTCGCAACGGACAACCGCATTCAATCTACACCCGCGATCCGAATGCGTCGTTCATGAATGCCTCAGGCAAATCTGCGTGCCGGTTGCCG
>JANXOO010001317.1 GCA_025353525.1 Schlesneria sp.
AGCATCGAGAGGAAATACTGGGCCAGGGAATTGACATTCCAGGTCGGGATGAACCGGCGCATGCGGTTCAGTACATAAAGGTTTTCACTGTAGCAGTAACCGAGTCGCAGGCCGGGCACACCGCAATGTTTGCTCATGCTGCGGACCAGCAGCAGGTTGGAAAACTGTTTCGCCACGGGAAGCAGAGTCGGGACCACCTCACCGGCAAAGTCGATGAATGATTCATCCACAACGATCAGTTCCATGTCCTTGGCTCGTTGTAGAAATTCAAACATTGCATCCAGCGAGAAGAGTTGGCCAGTTGGATTTCCGGGATTGATAATCAGCAACGACGCGAGTCCGCGTGACCGCACCCAACCGATATAGTCGTCCAGATCCAGTCGGAAATTGTCTTCCGCTTTTAAAAAATAGAGTTCGGCATCGCGTTGTTGTCTGAGCTTTTCAATATATTCGCCAAAGGTCGGGACCGGCACAGCGATTCTGTCGATCAATGTCGCGTTCATCGCGACGATCAATTCGGTGGCTCCGTTGCCCAGGATCAGGTTTTCGGGCTTCAATTGGAACAATTCTGCCAGATACTTTTGGCCCAGAATCGGGTTACTGGAAGGATAGGACTTAAGGAGATTTGGCAAGTTCTCCTTCATCTCATTCAGCATCTCCGGCGTAGGATAATACGGATTGGAAATGAAACAGAAATCGATGATGTCTTTTGATTTTTCGTATCCCACGAGGTCTGCCAGCGACGGCGAATGCGATGTTTCATGGAAAAGATGCTTCCTCAGTTCCGGCAACGGAGCATCAGAGTTTGTACGTTCCACGATCTCTCCCCGGGAACATTGAAGGTAAAGGGGTGACTCTGATCGGGCGTGTCGGACGACCCCTGTGCGGAAAGTGCGTCTCGGTTCGACCTCCGGGCGATCAAGCCCTTATTATAAAGAGTAAAGGCGGGAAACAATAGACGACAAGTGGAACGGCGTACGTCGGCGTCGAGTTATGTCTGTAGCGACGGTTCATTTCCATGCGATCCACTCATGGCAATCCAAACGCATGGACATCAGAGAACCGTCCCGGCAGTTTGCGGAGATTCCACAACACAACAATGCAGACGCCGTGCCGTTTGTTGCCGCTCTTCGAATACGCTGCTACAACACCGGGTGACATTTGATCGTCGAACGTGATTTGGGAATTTCACAGGTTCTGCGAACGGGTGTGAACGAATGCGATACCAGGCGCGGACTGGTTTGAGGCCATTGAGAAATCCAGCGACACCTGGAAAATGCCGCAGTGATGGTGGTTCCGCTTCGAACGCGGGAGCGGACTCACAAATGAAGCCTCAATCTGGACCGCGAGCAGTATAATTCTTCAAGCTGTCGGGATCGAAACGATTAACTCACTTTGAAACAGACTGGAATTGCGAATGCTGACGGAAACACAACTCTTGCAACGGCTGCGAGGGATCAAAGACCCGGAAATCGGACGTTCGCTCGGCGATCTCGACATGTTGAAAGGCGTGCAACTGAGCGGTAATACGGTCAAAGTCACCGTCGAACTTCCCACTCCGGCCTACCCCCGTCGTGAACGAATTGCCGACGCCATTCGCACTGTCGCACGCGAAGCAAACCCCGATACCAGCTCGGTCGATGTCGAATTCACGGCTGTCGTCAAAGGAACAATGTCGGGTGGTGCGATCGGATTGCGGGCGAAAAACGTGATCGCAGTCGGAAGTGGTAAAGGGGGTGTCGGCAAGAGTACCGTCGCCGCGACACTCGCCTATGGACTCAAGACGCTCGGTTGTCAGGTCGGCCTGATGGACGCAGATGTCTATGGTCCGAGTATTCCGCACATGGTCGGCTCGATCGATCGACCTGCCGCGATGAAAGTCACCACAGAATCAGGTGAAGAGGTTGAACGGATTCAACCCGTTTCAGTCGACGGGTTGAAAGTGATTTCAATGGGGTATTTTTTGAAGCCGGACCAGGCC
>JANXOO010001331.1 GCA_025353525.1 Schlesneria sp.
GCATCGACGATCGGATAGCCTGTTTGGCCACGTTGCCACGCGATCAATCCGGCGGAATCAGTTAGCCACGGAAATCGTGAGAATTCGGATCGCAACGGTTCGTCGACGGTTTTGGGGAAATGAAACAGCAAATGGTAAGCGAACTCGCGCCAGCCGATTTCCTTGACGAACGTAGTGGCCCCCGACGAAATCTCCGAAAGCCCCCCGCTTGTTGCGGATCGAAACACGTCATGCCAAATGATCCGCGGACTGATCTCGCCGAAATGCAGATAAGGCGACAAACGCGACGTGCCGCTTTCGCCTGGCAGATCGCGACTCGTTTCATAATCCGGCACGGTTGATTCGAGGAACCGTTTCAATTCTTCACGAGCAGTTTTTTCCCCCGGTTTCCAGACAGCGACCAACCCCGCATCCCAGCGAATCGACGGATCGAGTCGTAATTCCCCAATCGTCAGGGATTTTGGCCAGACCTTGGGAGCCCTCAGTGTATCGGGAGCCGGTTCGGGCTCTTCGGGAGGATGTTTGGCAAGGCACGAGTTCCAGAACGCGGTAAAGACCCGGTAGGGACGTCCTTCTTTCGTTTGAACGTCCCATGGTTCAAACAGCAATTGCCCGTTAAAACTTTCGACCTCAAGCCCGCGAGTACGGAGTTCTTTTTTAACGAGCGAATCCCGCTCGATACTGGCTGGTTCATAACGTCGATTCCAGAAGACCGCCGCCGCGTCAGTCTCATCGACGATCGACAGCAGTTCCCGAAGCGCATCGCCCGTGCGAACAATCAGACGGGATCCGATCGCCCTGAGTTGCATGTCGAGCTGCGTCAGCGAGCGGTGTAACCACCATCGACTGGCGGCACCAGGCCGCCACTTTCCCTCGTTCTGCGGCGACCAGATGAAGACAGGAATCACCGGCTCACCCCGCGCAATGGCCGCCTTGAGTGCCGGATGGTCTTCCAGCCTGAGATCCTGACGAAACCAGACAAGACTGGGCCGCGACATCGTAGTACAATACTCCTGTGATACGCAGATTATGCACCGGAAACCTGCCGCGTCAATCTTCGGTGAACCTCGCCATAGCCATATCTCGAAAAACGGCGTTCGTGATGTGAAAAACACCGGTTTCGGATTGGGCGGATTCTGAAATCGTCAGTATTTTTCGAGCTGGCAGGCTGGCCGATCACGTCAGTTTCGAGGAATGGGCAAGTATTGCACATTACATTTGGGAAGTGCCCGTTTCAACTCTGCAATCCCCGCCTTCGATAATTTTGCATCCGACAGATCCAGTTCATTGAGTTCGGTCAATTCACCGAGCGACGGAATTCCTTCATCGGTCACGCCCGATGCGTTAACGAACCTCAGCGATTTCAGTCCCGAGAATTTTCGAAGCGATTTCAGTTTGTCATTCGTGATATCGGCGTACGTGATCTCCAGTTCGGTGAGCTGCAGCTCCATCAGTTCCCTGATTCCCACCTCGGAAATTTGCGGGCCGATAAAAATGCGAAGCGACTTCAGGTTTTGCAGGCGTTTCAAAGACGTGAGTCCGGCATCAGTAACAAAGACGCTTCGAAGGCTGAGAATCTTCAGGCCGGGAAACGCCATGAGTCCTGCAATGGCGGCGTCGCTGACCAGCCGGTCCGACAATGCCAGCTCTTTCAGATTTGTCAGTTTTGAAATCTGTTGAAATCCCGCCGGACTCATTTCGATTTGGGATCTGAGTTCCAATGCCCTTAAACTTGTCAATGTTCCAAGGATTTTTGCAGCGTCATCGCTAATTTTCGCATTCGAGATCGCAAACCTCTTGAGCGACGACTTTCCCTGGAGAGCTCGCAGCGTACTGACGCCGAGTTCGGATGACCCGATTCCCTGGAATTCAATCGAGGGAAGTTCTTCCAGCTCTTTGATGGCCCGAATTCCTTCGGCAGTGACCGAAAGGAGATTGAGGGTCACCCGGGAAGCCGGTGCCTCGTCATCCGTTTCGTCCCTTTCGACAATTGCTCCGGCTCGTTGCAAGGTCTTGATGGCATCCAGATCACTCGCGGCAACGAATGATACCGACAGCAAGTACGCGACCGCTGCAAGAACTGCCCTGGTGCTCATAATCAACTCCTTCGGAAAACGTCGTCAGATTGGCCATCACATCCAGGCCAGGCCAACGCATCGGCCTGGTCCGATCAAATTGTTGACCGGATTTCTGCATTTTGCATTGAAATTGTGAATTTGTCGATTTGACTTTCCGCACTCGTGACCTAGGTTCAATACGCAGGTCGTTATCTGGTGAGTTTTTCGATTCCAAAGTGTGAGCTTCCGTTCGTCCCCCGGAACGTTCAACGCCGAGTTCAAAACGGAAATTTGCGGAATCGGAATCATCAGGAAACTTGTGGCAGTTGCAGTTAATCAGGAACAGTAAAGGGAACGGAAAATGAAAATGAAAAATGTTGGACTGTTGTTTGCATTGGCTTTGGTCATCGGCTTTACGGCGACCGTCGTTGCCAGCGTGCCAGTTCCGCTTCAATCGCCGTGGAGGCCGCTGGGACTTCCGCTGACCGGTCAGGTCCAGTTAGCCGGTTCGGATGCCACCGCAGTGACTTTTGAAACAAACAAACAGACGTATGTCAATTATGTCAATCAGATGTGTCCCGAAGGTGTCGTTTTCTCGGGCGCAGGCCTCAATCAACTGGATCCAAGCAGACTCTATTTCCTGTTTGATTACGCTCCTCGTGTCTACTTTATCAAAGACGGTGCTGGCTACCAGAACGCTCTTGGGGCAACGATCGCCACATTGAGTTCTCCGACAAGTTCGATCCTCACTGGCAACTCGTTCACCATTTTTCCCAACGCGACATCGAGCCTTGGTTTGTGCGGAAGTGGCACGGGTATCGAATCGACCACGGAGCCGGTATTGCCGGGTGATTTCGTTCAATTGCCGACGGTCTACGCTGGCCAGCAACTCGCTTTTTTTCTGAATGCGAACCTCAACCGTCAAGCGGTTCCGGAAGCGACGTACTACAACGGAAAGAGCAACAATCCGGATAACTTCCAGCACATGATCGCGTTCTTTCCTGACAACAGCCAGTACATCATCATCGGCTTTGAAGATTTGTACGGTGGTGGTGATAAGGATTGCAACGACGTCATGTTCGTTGTCGACGTGGGGCCGATGAACGCTCTTATCCTTCGAAACCCCAACTCACTACCTAAATAGCCCGGTTTGGGCGGAATCCGATCCGGTTGCAACACTTCAATCGAAGTGTTGCAATCGCAGCACAGTCGTGCCCATGGCTGGCAATCGGGCCGTACGCAAAAGTTGACGCGGTGCTTGAAACACCGACC
>JANXOO010001364.1 GCA_025353525.1 Schlesneria sp.
CGCCTCTTCTCCTTTCATTCTCTGTGCCTCTGTGCCTCTGTGGTAAAACATCTTCGCATTTCTCTGCCGCATAACGCCGAGCGATTCGGTCCGATTCAGCCAAAATGGTTCCGACAGTAACTGATGCGCGGGTACCAAGTCTGTCGTCAATTTTTGCTTCGTCCATCCTCTCTCCCCGAAACCCAACCCCGAATCGCATCCGCAACAACAGGAACCGACATGCGAACACCAATCGTCGTTCCCGAACTCGGCATCGGTCACGAATCGCTTCGCGTCAGTGGCTGGTTTGTTGAAGAGGGGGATCTGGTATTACCAGGTGACCTGATCGCAGAAGTACTGATTCCGGGGATCACATTCGACATCGCCGCTGAATCGTCAGGTCGACTCGCGCAGATTGTAATACCGGTCGACGCGACGATAACGACAGGAAGCATCCTTGGTTGGCTCGAAGATTCCGCCGAGATCGCTTTGCCAACGACGGCGTAATCTTCGTGCCACGAGTCTTTTGCTGGACGGGAACCGGCCGGCTGGCTAGAACTGAGGTTGTTCCAATCGACGGAATCCCTACGATGCCGTCGCAGAGCATTGCGCAATTGCAACGTGCCTCGCTCGACCTGACTTGCCGATCGTGACAAAAACGTTCGGCGGCAAGTCCCGGATATCACGCTGTTTTTCAATTTGAAATCTGCCCGCTCGCACTCCTTCGCGGAACGCACGGGTTTGTTCGATCACTTCAGGAGTTTTTTTCATGCGACGATTCATCGCGGTTTTTCTCGTACTTGGAATGACTTCACCGGTGTTTGCCCAGGCCACTACCGAAACAAAATCGCCTGCCAAAGAAAACGAAGGCGCAACCAAACTGACGGTCGCTCATCTGGAATTGAAGGGGAGCTATTCCGAAGGGGCTGGCGGTTCCGGACTGTTCAGCGAAGTGGTCGAATCACTGTCGGAAATTCTTGGGCGATTGAAGAAGGCGGCAAACGACGACAATCTTGAAGCGATCGTGCTGCACATTGAAAGTCCCCATATCGGCTGGGCCAAATTGAACGAACTGCGAACGGCGATCGCAAAGATTCGTCAAAAAGGCCGCAAGGTTTATGCGTGGCTCGAAAGCGCCGATACGAAGGACTACCTGCTCGCCTCTGCGTGCGATCAGATTGTGATCCCCGAATCCGGGA
>JANXOO010001403.1 GCA_025353525.1 Schlesneria sp.
TTCATCTGGTTCATGCCACGCCGCGCGATCCGATGGACGAATATTTGGCTGCAGATCCCGACGCATGGCGCATTCGACTCGAAAATGTCGATGCTGATATTGTCTGTGTCGGACACACGCACATCCCGTTTCACCTCGATCTCGGCCGTTGCCAACTCCTGAATCCGGGCAGCGTCGGACAACCAAGGGACGGTGATCCGCGAGCTGCCTACGCGATCATCGAAAATGGAAAGGTCGAGTTGAAGAGAGTCGAATACGATATCGAAGCGACTGTCGCGCAATTGCAAAAGAGTGGAATCGATGCCGAATTGATCGAACTGGCGTCGCTTGTACTGCGAACGGGAGGGCGACCCAAGCCGATGTCCTGAACGGGCGAGTCGCTGAAAAAGGGGGACAGGCAGCAGGAAGAACTGGAGCCAGTCCCCGTTTTTCAGCCGGTCGATTTTCCACTGCCGATCGCCTGAGAAAGTGAAGTCAGCGCGGAGGCGACGGCGGACTGTTTTTTGCTATTAATTGATTTTGATTGTACTTTATTCGAGGTTCCGGCAAATGAGGCCGATCACCCAAAGTGAGTGTGAATGCGAATCCTGATTGTCGAGGACGAGGAAGCCCTGTCGCTCGGCTTGAAATTCAATTTCGAGCAAGAGGGATACGAAGTATTGCTCGCGGGGGACGGACCTGCCGCGTTGCAGATCTTTCATACGTCGGTTCCCCGGATCGACCTGATCATTCTCGATTTGATGCTGCCGGGAATGAGCGGCTACGAGATCTGTTCTGCCGTCCGTTCGGTCAACAAACTGGTACCCATCATCATACTGAGCGCCAGAATGCTCGTCGAAGACCGGATGCATGCGTTCGACGTAGGAGCTGACCAGTACATTACCAAACCGTTCGCTCTCCCCGAACTACTCAATCGCGTCAGGAATCTTCTCGAGCGCTACCGGACGATTCTGACCGACGCCGTCTCGACAGGGCCGAGCAGCGATCCGGTCATTTCGGCAACGTTTTCTTTCGGAAACGTCCGTATCGATTTTCAATCGTTTGAAGTCTATGTCGACGACAAAAAGTTCAGCCTGACGACACTCGAAATGCAATTGCTGCGATACTTCATCGAACACGAAGGAGAAGTCCTGTCCAGGCACCGGATCCTGGAAGAAGTCTGGGATCAGTCGGCGGACGTCACGACACGAACGATCGACAATTTTGTACTGCGACTGCGCAAGGTTCTGGAACCTGACTCTGCTCGACCCCGATACATTCTGTCCGTCAGAGGCACCGGATACCGGTTCCTGAGCGGAAATTCAAAGCCATAACCCGTCAACGCTGGAATCCGTGGTTTGTCCATTCGAACAAGTCCCGCTTTTCAGCAGTTTTGGCATCGAGTGCGACGCAATTGCGACTTGATCTCCTCGGAGTCGGCAGTTTCGTTTACGATTTCCGGAGCTTTGACCGCAACTTCCGGCTTGCTCACCAATTCCGATCCAATACAGAACGATTCATGACACGTGCCAAGCCAGTTCCACAGCCGCTTCGATCCCGACGGCAGATTGCTGTCGGAATCTGGTCGCTGTTGATTTTGCCGATGGCACTCGATATCGCCGATGTCCCGGTTGCCGCCGCGATGGGTATCGCGTTGTTGGTTTCGTGTGGCAATACGCTGGCGTTTTTGCTCTTTGAGGAGAATCCGGTAAAGGGTCTCCTTCGATCTCGCTTCGGTCGCCTGAATTCATTGGTCATTTCGATGTTCATCTCGCTCGTATGGGCGGTGTGGCTCGGATATCACTGTTCGCCCGTCAGCTCGATGATGTTGATGTTACCGGGATGGGGGGCCGTGTTGATGATCGAACTGGCTCGCAACACTTCAACCGCTGTCCGATTGAAAAAAACAGTGCGGGAAGTGGAGACGGCGACTTATACAGGGACTCGATCCAGGGCTTTTGAGTCGAACGCCACTTCGACAAATGCGTTTTCTGCTGACGGTCCCGCCAGTGATTTGAATGAACGACAGCAGGTCGAATCCGACAGTCCCGGCGAATTTGCCGTTGTCTCGAGCGAACTTTTTGCCGGGCAAGGAGTGGGCAGCGACGTTTCTATCCTGCGAATGGAGCCCGAAGACGATGCCGAAACTGAGGTTTCATTCGATGAACCGGAACCGGTTTCACCCGATGTCATTCAGTGGATCAAGCGATCCAGAACTCTCGAGGGCGAAGTGATACAAGGTGGCGTTCGCATCGAATTTGCCGACAACCAGAAGGATGCGACGGTACACATCGCATTCTGCCCTCCCTTCGCGCTGATTCCCAGGATCGCAACCGAAGATCTGGACGGCGAGGGACTCGAAATCCGGGTTGCCGCGACGTTTTCATTCGGGGCCCGGCTCACCGTGCGCCGTCCAAAACAATCGGAATCAGTCAACGACCGGAATTCGTATCGTATCGGATTCGTGGCAATCGCTGATTCCATTCGTCGAGCAGCGTAAAATCAGGCTCGGGCGGTGCGAAAGTCTGCTTTTGGCAACCTGGATACGCCCGATTGAGTTCATCGATTTTCTGCAAGTCCGGCTTGCCAGTCGAAGCCGGATTCTCGGGTTTTAACCCTGTTTGCTTTCTCAATAAGCCTGTTGGCCCCTCGACAGGATCGCCGAATTGCAAAACATCGTTTGTCGCAACCCTTGTCGCAACCCTTGTCGCAACCAGAGCAATGAATTGCCAATTCACGAGTAATGATCATCGAAAGAGTTGTCTGTAAGTATGCCGTGGGCAACATTCAAGCAGCGATACGCTATGGCAATCCTTCCGAGGGACCGGTGACATTGGGTCTGAATAACGGTGATACCGCACTTTTCGGCGCAGAACAATCAGCACCACCTGAATGTGGAGTATTTGCAGGCCGCTTGCCTGGCGGCATCGAGTTTGCATACTCTTGAGGCAGTTGACTTTCATTTCGACCGCAAACGCTGGGCGGAGATCCCTTACGTGCATGTGATGACCCCCCGTGAAGTGCTGGCACTCTGTCGTGAAAAAGACCTCAGGGCTGTCGACCTGAGGTTTATGGATTTTCCCGGCACCCAAAAGCATTTCACGATTCCTGTAACGGCTTTGACCGAAAAAAGCTTCGATGACGGCTTCAGTTTTGACGGATCGTCCATCCGCGGCTGGCAGTCGATCAACGAAAGCGACATGCTGGTCGTTCCCGAGGCATCGACGGCGTTTGTTGATCCGTTCATGAACCAGACTTTGGTGATGACGTGTAACATCCAGGATCCGATCACTCGGGAAGACTATGCCAAAGATCCGCGCAATGTTGCGCGAAAAGCAGAAAACTACATGAAACTGACCGGGCTTGCCGATACGGCATTCTTCGGTCCTGAGGCGGAATTCTTCGTATTTGACGATGTCCGGTTCGATCAGAACGAACATGAAGCGTACTATCACGTTGACAGCGTTGAAGGCCAGTGGAATCGGGGGAGGCACGAGCCAACCGGAAACCGCGGATACAAGATTCGGCACAAGGAAGGATATTTCCCGCTTCCACCCACCGATACGCTGCAATGCGTTCGGACTGAAATGATGCTGATGTTGCAGGATTGCGGTGTCGGGATCGAGGCGCAGCACCACGAGGTTGCATCCGGCGGGCAATGCGAAATCGACATGAAGTATGCGTCGCTGTTAAAGACCGCCGATAATTTGCTGCTCTACAAATACATCGTCAAGAACGTCGCCGCGCGCCACGGCAAGTCGGCGACGTTTATGCCCAAACCATTGTGGAATGATAATGGATCGGGGCTGCACCTTCATTTTTCCCTTTGGAAAGCAGGAGCGAACCTGTTTTCGGGATCAGGCTACGCGGGATTGTCCGACATCGCCATGTACGCCATCGGAGGGATCCTGAAGCATGCACCCGCGTTGATGGCGATTTGTTGTCCAACAACAAACAGCTACAAGCGACTGGTGCCCGGTTTCGAGGCGCCAATCAATTTAACGTACAGCAGTCGCAACCGGTCGGCGGCCATCCGGATCCCTGTCCATACACCCAATCCTGAAGATAAACGTTTCGAATTTCGGTGCCCCGATGCCTCTTCCAATGGTTATCTGGCGATGTCGGCCATGTTGATGGCAGCCATTGACGGAATTCAGCGACGCACCGACCCCGGACGCCCGCTCGACAAGGACATTTACGACCTGGCACCCGAAGAGCTGAAAGATGTCACAAAAACTCCAGCGTCGCTCGAAGAGGCACTCGATGCACTTCGAAAAGACCACGAATTTCTGTTACGCGGCGATGTTTTCACCGAGGATGTGATTGATACCTGGATCTGGTACAAGACCGAAAAGGAGGTCGACGCACTCAAGCAACGACCTCATCCTTTCGAGTTTGCAATGTACTACGATATTTAAGGTATCCATGCGCCACACCGAGCATGTCGAACATCATTTTACAGCGTCGGAAACCGTTCGGGATATTGTGATCGGCATGTCCGATGGACTGACCGTTCCATTTGCACTGGCAGCGGGATTGTCAGGAGCCGTCGCGGCCAATGCGACCAATCTGATTATTACTGCAGGCTTCGCGGAAGTCGCGGCAGGTTCGATTGCGATGGGTCTGGGAGGGTATCTCGCCGCAAAAACGGATGCAGAACATTATTATGCCGAACGAGTGCGTGAAGTTCAGGAAACGAAAGATGTTCCGGAACGCGAAATCGCAGAAGTGGCCGATATCCTGAAGACATATGGATTATCAGATGAAATGGTACTTTCGGTGACTCAATCGATTTGCGCCGACGAAACGCGCTGGGTCGATTTCATGATGCGATTTGAATTGGGACTGGAAGAACCCGATCCGCGTCGTGCAGGTCGCAGCGCTTTGACAATCGCACTGTCGTATATTGCGGGTGGTATGGTTCCTCTGGCACCCTACTTTTTTTCACATTCTGTTGTAACTGGCCTGATCGGTTCAGCAATTGTCACATTGCTGGCACTGTTTGTGTTCGGGTATATCAAAGGCCGATTCACAACGACTCATCCATTTCGCAGCGCATGGCAAACAGTGCTTGTCGGGGGACTGGCAGCTTCGGCGGCCTATGCGATTGCCAAATGGATCGGATAGTTGTTTTTGATGCGAGTACATTTTTTTGGCTGTGACGGTGGACGCGGAGAACAAACGTGCTCATACTGTTGTCTTGTGTGAATTTTTTCACGAATGACAGTGTATTACGCCCTCAACGACAGAATGCAAAGTGAATTATGGCCAAGAAGAAAGCATCCAAAGGCTCTGACCGTTCCGATCCTACAAAAAACAAAAGCCTTGCGATTCGTACCGTCCTTAAAAACATGCCGACCGCCAAGGTCTCAGACGTGGTTGATACGGTCAAAAGCAATTACGGCCACGATGTCACCAAAAACATGATCTACATGGTCAAGACCAAGGTGAACATGGCATCCGATGGTCGAGCCAAAGGTTCCAAGAGTGGCAAGGGTGCCAAAGGTGAATCTCATCTCAGTTCGGCAGCAATGTGGGTCGATGCAATCCGACTCGCTCGTCAGTTGCTGAAGGCGGCCGGCAGCACCGCCAACGCAGCCGCTCTATTGAAGGCTTTGGGTGACCACTAGCCACAAAAACAGCGTTTGATGGTTCATTTCAGAGAACGCTGGCATCTGTGGACTCAAACGGGTACAATGGTGGTCTCTTCGCGAAGCTGCAGCTCGCGAAGGGGCCTTCTGTGCGACGCTGCGGACAGACTTTCTTATTGGTTCCGAATCAATGCCGAATACTGACAGTGCCAAGCGAGCCCTTCGAAAAATGGAACGCCGCCGCGTGAAAAACCGACATGAACGGTCGACGTTGCGAACGTCCGTCAAGAAGGTTCGTACAACAGCCGCTGCTGCCTCAACCGATTCGGCAAAGATTGTCGATGC
>JANXOO010000892.1 GCA_025353525.1 Schlesneria sp.
TTTGATGAAGCGGATATCGCGGCCATTCACGCTGCCGCAGCCGGACTGGCACCACTCGTGCCGGGGTTAGTTGACGCTGTCTACGACAAACTTTTCGGATATAGCGCGACAAAGCGTCATTTTGTACCAAGGCAATCCGGCTATGCCGGGGCAATACCAGTCGATCTGGCGTCGCTGACAATGGATCACGAAATGATCCGGTTTCGGAAACAGCACCTTGAACGATATCTGGTCGCATTGGTCACCAAACCGTATGATGTCAAAATGGTCGAGTACCTCAATAAAGTCGGCGAAATTCACACTCCTGCCGCCGGGTCCCCGGACCTTGATGTCCCCCTCGTTCAGATGAACGTTTTGATGGGCTTTGTATCGGACGCGCTGTTACAGACGATCCTGAACCTCGGTCTCGAACGCACCCGGGAAGTTGCGACTTTGCGAGCCTTCAACAAATTGTTGTGGATCCAGAACGATCTGATCAGCCGGCACCGCGTCGCTCGCAATTGAATCAGGTGTCGATTTTTCAGGCACCCGATCGCATCAACGACAAAATGCCCAGGACGCCGGATCATTTTCAGACTCCAGGCACAATTCGGCCGTCCTCGATGTGGATGATACGGTCGGCGATATCCAGGATTCGGCTGTCGTGTGTCACCATCAGGACGGGTGAGCCGCTATCGCGTGCGAGCTTTTGTAAAAGATTGACGACATCACGCCCCGTTTGACCATCCAGTGCCGCCGTTGGTTCGTCGGCGAGAATGAGCCGGGGACTTGCCGCCAGTGCTCTTGCAACAGCAACTCGCTGCTTTTGACCGCCTGACAACCGGGAAGGAAGATATTCGGTACGATCACTCAGTCCGACTTCCCCGAGAATCTGAAGACTTTTTCTGCGTGCTTCCCCAGCGGTAATTTCCGGATGTAATTCGAAGACCAGTTCGACATTCTGCCTCGCCGTCAGGAATTCGAGAAGGTTGTGCTGCTGAAAAATGAACCCGATGTCCCGGCGTGTCGCAATCAGATCCACCACTGACGCACCGTGAAGAGGTCGCGACAGGACCGTCAATTCCCCTTCGCGGATTTGTCGAAGAGCACCAATCAGCGTGAGCAGCGTCGTTTTTCCGCTGCCGCTTGGACCAGTCAACAACACGATTTCACCGCCGGCCACGTCGAACGAAACATCAAACAGAATCTGTTTCCGAAGTTCCCCTTCGCCGAATGCGAAATTGATGTTTCGGGCGCAGATCGCCGGCAGTGTCTCTTTGGAAACCGGTTTTGACCGTTGTTCGGCAGACTGCTGAATTCCGGATGTACTCATCAGACTGCTCCGTTCAAAAAACGTCTGCGGGGTCAGCAGACTGCGCTTTGCGAACAGCTACAGCGGCCGACAGGCCGCACATCAACAGTGTCAACGACCAAACCATGAGCGCGCGACCCCATGTCATGCTGAACTGCATCTGAATCGCCTTCGTTGCCACACCATAAAGCCAGATTGCCATGAAGAATCCGGGGATATATCCCAGAACCGACAGGATCAATGCCTGACTGAGGACGACTCGCAACAGGTAACGGTCTGTAAAGCCCATCGCTTTCATCGTCGCAAACTGGGGCAAATGGTTCGTAACTTCCGTATACAAAATCTGGTAGACGACAACGAAGCCGATGAAAAAGCCAACCGCAGCACCCATCCCGAAAATAAAATCGATCGGAGCGTTCTCACGAAGGAAGTTTTCCTCTGACGTGACCAGCGCACTTTGCGAAAGGATGACCGCTTCACTGCCCAGAAACGCCTGCAATTCCCGCTGAATCACATTCGCATCGGTATGGGGCTTCAATTCGATCAATCCCAGATCGACAGTACCGGGTGACCGACCGGGGAACAGCCTCAGAAAATTTTCCGGCGTCATGTAAAGGTTTCCATCTGCTGTGATCGAGATCCCGACATTGATCGATCCGATCACAGTGATGCGTCTCCGGTTCACTTCGGTTTCCAGGCGGCCATCCCGCTTCAGCGTTTCTACGACCGGGCCATACGTCGTACGACTGCGTCCGTCGAAAATGACATGGTCTTTCAATCGCAATTCGTCACTGCGTTCTGCGTAGCCTGGCAAGTCGAGCAGCGGACGCTCGGCATTAATTCCGTAAACCGAGATCGGGTGTTCAAGAAACGTCCACGGATTGCGCCATCGAGCCTGCGCGAGATACATTTCCTGCACTCGTGCGACATCGGGATGAGCGGGCAACCTGTAAAGCAATCGCCTTGGAAACGATGCGGCCTGGAAGATCGTCTTTGTACGCGGGCTGACGACAACCAGGTCCGCAGTCACTCGTCGCGTCAGCGCCACGCTGTTGTCCATTGCCCCCTGGCGGATTCCCAGTTGCACCAGCATTAACATAACGGCCACCACGACGCCTGCGGCCGCCACCACCAGTTTCATCCGGTGATGGGTCAGTTGCCGCCATGCGAGTACAAAGCTCGACTTCATGGCTGAAGTCCGGGGCGGTTTGTGACCGTGTCGTCCACCCTGTCGATTTCGATATCGACCTCGATACGTGCATTCGACAGTCGTTCGACTTTCGGAATATCGTCTGGCGAAATCGTGATGCGGACCTCAACGACGCGGGCGTCCGTATCGCTGACCGGGTCGTTCGAAAGAATATCTTTTCTGGCAACCATTGTGCCGACCTGTTCCACCTGGCCGGTGAGCAGATCTCCCGAACTCGACAATCTGATGCGCACGGTTTGTCCTTTGCGGATCAATTGCAAATCGCCCTCGAAGATTTCGGCCACCGCTTGCATATGAGCCACGTCGCCGATCTGCAAAATTCCCCGATCACTGATTCGCTCGCCAGGGTGCGTGTGAATTTTCAGAACGCGCCCTGCGGCGTGGCTGCGAACGCTGGCGGCTGCCAATTCTGCTTTTGCTCGCACCAGTGATGCCGCAGCGACAGCAACCTCCATTTCCTGCGATCGAAGATCGACCTGACGGACTTCGCGCAAACTTTCCAGTTGCGCCCGGGCTCGCAAACATTCCCACTCGGCGCGATCAAACGCGAACTGCTTCTGGTCGACCACTTCCTGGGGCAATGTCTGTTTCGAGGCCAGTTGCTGTGCGCGGTCTTTTTCTTTCCGGGTCATCTCTTGCTCGGCTTCCAACTGGCGAAGAAGTGCTGTCTGAGCGTTGATATCTCCGCTCTTGGCTCCTGCACGGATTTTGTCGAGTCCTGCAACGGTGACATTCCAGCGAGCCGCCGCTTCGTCGACTGCTGCCTGACGACGTTCTGCCACATCCAGCACTGCAAGAACGTCACCCGGATTGACATCGCGGCCTTCGTCTACGATGAGCGTTTCAACGGTGGCCCCGTCGTTGCCTGACGGTGCAGAAATGGTC
>JANXOO010001418.1 GCA_025353525.1 Schlesneria sp.
GGAACGAGGTCGGGAGAAACCCAGATCGGTGTCGTAAACGAAGTCGTCCCCGCGTGGAACGAGTTTCCAGTCAGCGTCACCAACGGCGAATACACTTCGAGCCGTCCTCCATTGAAGCTGTCGTTCTGAAACGTCGCTCGACCGTTCAATATCACCGAAGCGTTCAACGAAGTGTTGGCAACGGTGATATTCGACGTGGCACCGCCGCTGATGTTCCCCACGAAAGTGCTAGGTTGCGCCGCAGTTCCCGGCAGATTCAGCGTACCGTCCACGTAGAAGGCGCTCAAACCGGCGTTATAGGTGGTGTCGACGGTGACCAGATTTCCGGCGTCAATCGTCAGACTTCCTCCATTCGCGATCGACACGTTCTGTACGTTGTCGCCTCGATCGTTGCCGTTCACGTCGACGACGATATAGCCCGATGCCAACTTCTTCCACTCGATGTTCGTCGAGATCGAGCCATTCGTGATCCCAATGTTCGTACCGTTGAGGAACGTGTTCCCCTGCAGCAATGGAACGAGGTCGGGAGAAACCCAGATCGGTGTCGTAAACGAAGTCGTCCCCGCGTGGAACGAGTTTCCAGTCAGCGTCACGGTGGAACTGTCCGAAATGCGGAGTTGCCCGTTCGTGAACGCGTCATTTTTAATCGTCGCAATCCCGGTTGACCCAACGTTCATATGCGTGGCAAACGTATCGCCACCCGTGCTCGCGATCAGAGTACCACTTGTATTCCCGTCGCCGACGTTGAGGTTGAAGGTGTTTCCCGAGGTGGACTGAACGGTGACTCCAGAATCAATCGTCAGCTTCGCTCCATTGTTGATCGTGATATCGTTTTGCAGAATATACGGACTCTGCGACGCCACCCAATGCGTATCAGCGACGATATTCGCCGTCACGTTCGTGAGTAATACACGGCTATCCAGAATTTGAACTTCCGCCGCTGTTGCATTCGCCGGTTCATGAAGTCGATTGCGAACTTTGACAGAATTCATTCCTCGCAAGGACATCCGACGGTAGCCGCGCACTACACCGCGACTCAAATTCTTCAGCCAGGAATTCAACATGAAAGGCCCTTTTCAAAACTCTGGAGTATCTTTGGAACGTCTTTAGAAATTGAACGGAAATGCCATCAGCGATATTGTCCGGCATTAGATGTTGCCAACGAATTCGCCTGTTGATAGTGAAGGAACGGTAACGTGTACAGTTGGCGATTCGCAAAATCATGGAATTCATCGAGAATTCACGAAACCTTGTTTCTGTGGCGGAGTCGGATGTTTTCCATCATCGTCCTGTGTGCTCGATACGCATTGGTGGTGGGCCTTCGAAGACTCGTCGCCACCCTGCGGAAAACGACGTTCGCTGGCTTTGTTTTCTGCTCCTCGTTTCGTGTTGTCGACAGGTTGCATTGAACCGAAAATATTGGCTCGGCAGGACGCCAAGTCGTAGGTTGAGTTGAGTCCTTGAAGGCTCACCACCAATGCGTCATCTGTCATCAACCGGCAGGAACGGAACACCTTCGACACGGTTCGTCTTTCATCATTCGAGGAAGTGAATTCTCTGTCACAATGCTAAATGCGGAACAACGGGCACTTTCCGATTCGGAATCCGAATGTTTTTTGAAATTTTTCGAAAATTCCTGAAAAGTCTCTTTCGATCTTGTTGGTCCTTGCGGAAGGGAATTCGGACGGGCTGGGAGCCCATCCTACGGGGATGCCCGCTGACTCTGAGTTTCGGCATACTTCTGCCACCAATCAGTGGTCTGCTTTGGCGTCAACACTTCGACGCTGCTCAGTCCGTCGAGTGCGTTGAGAAGTTCTTCAGATGTGGCGAACCGATCGGACGGTAATGTTCGAACGCATTTCGCGACGATGTCTTTCAGGTCTGCGGGACAGCCGCAAGTTGTGAGTTGTTCGAGCGATTGACCGGGGACTCGCCGTTCGTACGGCTGGAATGCGCTGCCGTTCAAATGCCAACCGGTCAGCAAGTAGTACGCAACCGCGCCAAGACTGTAGATGTCGCAGCGAGCGTCGAGGACCGCATCGCTGCGCATCTGCTCGGGGGCCATGTAGCCCGGAAGTCCGACGACGGTCGATTGAAAGTCGGCGCGGTCGCCCGATTCATCGAACGACTTTTTCGCGATCCCCAGATCGAGCACCTTGACGAACCCGTGAATCCCCGCGTAATGGCACAGCATCACGTTGCGCGGCGAAATATCTCGATGCAACAGGCCGTGACTGTGGATCTCGCCGAGGGCTGCGACGACTTGACGCAAGATCGGGACGACGAGCTGCGGTTCCATCCTACGGTTTTGCCCGTTCAGATCCATGACGAGTTGCTCGACGGTGACTCCCGTCAGGTATTCCATGACGATGTACGGAGAATCCTCGTAGCCGGGATCGAAATGATAGATGCGGACGAGGTTGGGATGCGATAACTTCGCCATCGCGCGGGCCTCGGCGTGGAACCGCTGTTTGTCCAATCGCGAACTGATGATGGCTCGATTGGGAAATTTCATCGCGACCGGCTGTGCGTAGGCGCGATGTTGCGCCAAATAGACGGTCCCAAATCCGCCGCGAGCGAGCGTTTTCAGATCGCCCCACGCTCCGAGAATTCGTTCGCCCCTCAACGACGATTCCGTCACGTATTGACCGTACAATGCGGGGATTGCGGCCGCGGACATCCAGATCATCGATTCGAAGTTCAATGCGAGTGCGATGTCCGTCGCGGCGTAGCAAGCGCAGAAGACGTATGTGACGAGAAGCGGGCAGCAGATCACCGCGATGACGCCGAGCGCAGAACGAACGAAGTAAGGGATTTTCGGTGCCCGCATCGCGAACGTCGGACGCGGCAGAAACAGAACGTAGTTAAAGAGCATAATCGACCACCGCAACGAAAAACTGTCGTTGAGTGTATCCAACAAACCTCGTTGTCGGTCGGTAACGCCATTCACTAAGGGACTGTAAAACAATAACTTACCGAAATCAGT
>JANXOO010001420.1 GCA_025353525.1 Schlesneria sp.
CCCATCCGGCACTCGGCCGCATGGCCTTTCTGATTCAACCGGACGGCGTCAAGCTCCACTGGCTGACAGATGCCCAGTGGGATCGATCGGGCCGTTCGCCGGGAAATGTGACAGTCGACGTGTCATGCCAGCGTGGCCCCAAAATGTTGCCGCTGAAGAAAGATGACTGGAACCACGTTCAGTTGACGGTTGTGGGCGACACCGTGAAATTGGCACTTAACGACATCGATGTCTACGAAGGGCCTGTTGGCCTGTCGAACGAACGACAGTTTGGATTGTTCCACTTTGCCGATGAAACCGACGTGCGCGTCAAAGGTGTCAGGTACAAAGGCAACTGGCCCAAATCGCTTCCTGCGTTAAAGCAGCAGGAACTCTCCGGCAATGGGCCAACGATATACGATTTCGCCGAGAACGAGCTGGAGACTGACTTCACCTGGAATTTCCAGGGACCAAAACCGGCATTTCTCAACCTGTGGGGTGCGGTCGCTCCCAACCGGATGGAGTCGGTTGCAGAGGGCCTCAAACTGATTCGGGGCGAGAAAGCCACGGACGAAGCGATTCCCTGCGGTTTCCAGTGGAACGCGAATATCGAAGGTGACTTCGAGGCCACGTTGACCTATCGCGACTTTCAATCGAAAACCGAACAACCCGACTGGCAAATACCGCGAATTGAGGTCTTCTTTAATATTGGAGGAGCCTGGGGTGCTGCCGAAAATACTCATTTGATCCACGGCGGGCTTCGGCGAAAATCCGATGGAGTTCTCCAATTGTTTACGGGGCATGGAATCCACGTTAAAGACGACTACGACTGGAAATACACATCTTTGGATTCGGGCAGTCCTGCGGGGCGTTTGCGATTCGTTCGCAAAGGAGGTTCTGCCTGGTACTTGCATGCGAAGGGAGATTCTGACGAATGGACGCTGCTCGCTAAAGGCCCCGTCAGTGCCGCACCTTTGGTCAGCGGGAATTTCAGTCTGCGGGCCGAAAAACCAACCTCGTCGGGCGAAATCACGATTACGGAATTCACGTTGAAATCAAAACGGAATGTCGTGGCGACTACCGGGTCACGACCACCGGCCGCTGGCAAACGACCGTACGAATTTGCCAGCGATGAACTGGCCACTCGGCTGGAATGGGATTTCCAGGGGCCCAAACCCCGATTTATCAATCCGTTTGGTGCCGCAACTCCCAACAGGATCGAAGTCATCGACGGAGGATTGAAACTCGTTCGAGGAACCAAGGCTCCTGAAAACGGATATTTCTGCGGATTCCTGTGGAAAACCGATGTGAGCGG
>JANXOO010001452.1 GCA_025353525.1 Schlesneria sp.
TCTCTGAATGCCAGCTCTGGCTGCCAGGTTCCGCCGGACGTGTCGCCCTACCTGCCCTGGAACCTGACTCCAGATCAGCCAGCCGATCTCTCACTCCGTCCGCCGACCACTTCCTGAAGAAGTCTCCGTCCCCCACTTCACCTCGCTCCATCACCGAAGCCGAGGCCCGATGGCACGCGACCTCCCTGCCCCCACGGCTCTGGCGAATACTTACGTATTGACGCTGCAGGAAGCGGTGCCTGCGTTCACAGTTGGAATTCCAGCGACACCGGCCAAAAGTTTCAAAAAAACAACTTGCCAGTCACAATCCGTGAGCTAGGTTCAATTGTCGGATGCATTGCTGGTGTATCTTGAATGTACGAGTCACCTCCCGTTGGCGACTCATTCAACTCACGGCTTGCACGACAATAAACTTGGGGCTGAGAAAATGAAAAACGTCAATTCAGTACATCTCGGCGCTAAACGCCGAGGATTCACTCTTGTTGAATTGGTCATCGTGGTACTGGTCATCGGCATACTGACGGCGGTGGCCGCTCCAAAGATGATGAACACTGCGAACAGCGCTCGCATCAACGGAACCAAGCAGTCGCTCTTCGTCTTGCGAGACGCTCTCGAAAACTTCAAAGCCCAGACGGGAGCCTATCCGACTTCCGCAACAATCACTACGGCGACAGGCTTACAACCCTATCTGAGCGGCGGGGCGTTCCCCGTTAATCAGATCACGACCGCCAACCCCGTGGCGACCGTCACGGGTGGTACCGGTCCGTTCGCGTCGGTCCAGGGAACCGCTGGCGGTTGGGCCTACGACCAGAGCAGCGGCGAAATTCGCATCAACGACACCTCAGCGATCACTTTCTAACAAACGTTGCTCTCGTCCGTGTTCGAACTGGTAGTGCTGTCAAAAGTCTGTTGACCAGAACCGAGTGAATCAAAATGCTCAGTGAAAAGTCCTCCGTGTTGATCGTCGAAGACAATCGCGCCTTGGCGCAGGTTCTTCGATTCAATATCGAGCGCGCGGGTTTCGAAGTTGTTGTTGCTTACGATGGATTGGACGCTGTACATCGGCTTGAGGGTCAGCGATTCGACCTGGTGATCACGGATCTCCAGATGCCTGTCATGGATGGATCCGAACTGTGCGAGCACATCCGTTGCGGGCTGAATCTGACCGATTTGCCGATCATCCTTTGCTCGGCAAAAGGGATGGAAATCGACGCCGCCCACTTTGTCGTCGCACATCATGTTAGCCACATCCTCTACAAGCCGGTCAGCCCGCAAGCGGTGATCGCTGTTGTGCAGAAACTCTTGGGCGTCGATGCGTTAGCGCCGACTGGTCCGACAACAGTTTGCTAATAATTCACTGAACAGAAACTCTTTACGATCCGACGATTTGAGAACGTGCAGAGGGCAATTTATCGAAACCCACCGAATCAGTGAAATCAGAATTGCAGCGATACCAATCTACCTTGGACCGCGAGACGCGGCCCACTTCAGAATGAATTGAGACCTACATGTCAGGCCAAACATGCATGTTGCCGCTCACGCGACGACTTGTCACCTCATATCTGGCGTTTGGTTTGGCCGGACTTTTCCTGAGCCTGCTCATTTCCATTCCGCTCGCCTATCATGCCCACATCGCCGACTTTGTGCCGCTTGCGGCCATTGTTCCCTTGATCGTACTCGGAATTGGAGCGATCGTTCTTTGGCAATCCGTGCGTTTCCACGCCGAAATCGAACAACAACTGCTTCGCATTTCGACCGATCCGTCAAGTGAACGGGTCCGTGCCGAAACACTTCAGGGAAACGAACCGGCGATTGTCGGCTGGAACTCGCTGCTCGAACGTCTCGCCACACAGGAGTCGCTTGCCGCGTTGGAAAAGCGGCTTTCCGGTTCATTGGCAGGACGTCGCGATCACCGACCATCGATCATTCTTCAGGCGCTGTTTGATGGAATTGCTCTGACGGAGACCGACGGAACAATTCTCTACGCAAACCGTGCACTTTCCGTCCTTGTGCAATGCAGACCGCCTGATGACCTGATTGACAAAAACCTGCTGTCATTACTTCGAGTGCAAGAAGCTCACAATGCCGGAGCCGTTCTCGCCGCGCTGCTCGCCACGAATGCGAACTCGGTGTTCGAGCTGCATCGTACGAACGAATTGCGTGACGGAGTTCTGCGCATTTCACGGTATCTCGCGACTGACCCCGAGTCGAAGGGAGCTCGAATCGTCTGGTCGATTCGAGATGTGACACAACAAGCACTCGTCGATGAATCGCGTTCAAGCTTTGTGTCGCTGGCCACTCACGAACTGCGAACGCCTTTGGCGAACATTAAAGCGTACGCCGAAACACTCGCTATTCATGACGGGATCGATGTCGAGAAGCAAAAAGAATTTTGCAACATCATC
>JANXOO010001472.1 GCA_025353525.1 Schlesneria sp.
CCGATCGACGACCCCGAGACCGGCCCCGAGGGGCTGATCAACGCGTGGCCGCTCGACGAGAACTACATCGACTACGTGGACGGCGCTCCGACGAGCGGCATCATCAACGACCCGGCGAATTTTCCCGTCATCGACGTCGCAAAGCCGGGGTAAGCTCGGCGAGCGTTGCCGACGGCCGTCGGTAACGACACATAAAGCTGGCGATCGTCAACATCGGGAAGCAGTCCGAGACCATCGTGTTCAGCGATCAACATGACAATCCGGCACGCGTCTTCGAAATTCTGCCCGCTGAGCGCCGATTGAAGCTCGGCCCGCACGTTATATGCTTCCTTGTTCAACGCAGGGATCAACGGATGCCGGGAAACCGTGGGCATCACTCCGGCCGTCCCGTCATCGAGATTGGCAGCGACTTCGCCGACGAGTGCTTTTGCCCAGCGCGCGTGACGATCGAGTTCCTCACCCCGTTCTGTCGGTCGCTGATCGGGATGGGGCAGCAAGTTCCAGTACATGGCCGATTGTGACAACACCCATGCGGCAGGCCAATCGCGGCGATAGACGGCCAGCAGAATTTCGTGCGATTGCATTCGTTCCCATACGTAACGCATTTTGCTCAGCGACCAGATCGGCGACCACAACCACGCCGGGCGAATCCGGTCGAGCGGTTGTGCATCGCCATCCGCTGCCAACTGCCATCCGAGTTCCTCGTACCAAACGGCAATCGATTTCGCCGAATTGTCATCGAACAGGTCGCAGAGCGAACTGGCGTCGTCGAGCAACTTCAGCTTCTTCTCGAATGGCACATCAGAACGGATTCCGACGGCGACGAGTTGACGGAGCAGTGCCAGCCCGAAATCTTTGGCCGGACCCTGGCACAACGCAGCAACAGCGTTCGACGTGAACCAGTCAGTCGGCTCGACACCAACGGGACATGAATCAAGCACCCGATGGTTCCACGCGGTCGCATCGCGAAGTTGTTCGACGGTAAACGGCTGAACAAGGGATCGTAATGAGGCATCCGCCAGTCCGGTAACACCGTCGAGTTCGCGGATCGCGATCTGACTGACGCGGATTGTTCGCGCCGTCGGCCCATGCAATCCGTAAAGCCCGATTGAACCGACAGGCCCCGGAAGATCGCGACCGGGCGATTCGAACACGTGCCCCCAGTGGATACCGTCACCGCTGGCGAGTATATGGAATGTCCCTAGTCCTGCAACGAGTTTGAACCAGCCGGGTTTTGCGAGGAACGGTGCTGGAAAATCGTTGGGATTGTAGTTTGCATCGAGACGGTATTCGCCCGGTCGCAGAATTCCAAACGCGACCCGCTGCGACTGAACGTCGCGGAAGAAGCCCAGTTTCTGCAGCGGGCGCCCGTCGCGATCGCCCAGAAATATTCCCGTGCCAGGATCGGCCGATTCAACTTTCACGATCACCTCGAACAATCCTGTCGCTCGAACTGACTGTTGCATTGCGAGTTGCCAGCCGAACGGGATTCCGATCAGTCCCGATTGATCGGGCGAATCGACCGTAATCGAAACCGATCCGTCTTCGTTTGAAACCAGAGTTGCGGGGCTTTCGACGGATAGCGACCAGGCCATCGCTGCCGCTGGCCCCGAGATGACAACCGGATGTGAGGACTCGGGTTGGCGTCGAAACCGGGCACTGCGGTGCAT
>JANXOO010000903.1 GCA_025353525.1 Schlesneria sp.
AAAGCCGACGAAATCACTGCGATGGCCCGGACGCTCAACGGAGACGCGGCGCTGAAAAAGGCACAAAGCGCTTTGGCATTGGTTGCAGATCATCCTGAGGCACTGCGAATCGAGGCGCAGGTTCTGGATCATCGCAGACAACAGGAACAACTGGTTGCAAAAGTCGGAACGCTGATTACAAAACGCCGATGGTTTTCCGCCAAACGCAAACTCCGGGATGGGGAATCCAAAGGATTGCGAAGTCCGCAAATCGAATCTCTGTCGGCGACCGTCATGGCGCGTTGTAACGCGGCGAATCGCCAAAGGGTGTTTTTGGGACTGGTGTTTTTTGGCGGTGGCTTGTCGATCTTGTCTGGACAACTTGCATTGCTGTTTCGCAATGGACTGTCTGCACAGCCGTCCTGGAACGTTGACGAGACAGCCACTTACCGCACAACCATTTTCCGCGCCGCTCAATTGCTATTTGACTGGGCCTTTCTGCTCGGATTGACTGCGGTCATCAATCGTCGCGTCTCCCGCTCGCAGATCCTCATTTGCTTGCCCCTTGTCGCCGGGTCGGTTGCGATTGCCTGTCTGCCTGCATCAACGCCAATGGGTGCGCAGCTCGGATTCGGATTCTATGGACTGCTGCTCTCGATTTTGCCGCTCACCTTCGCGGCAGAAACTGTTTCGGGTAAGCTTTGGTCTTGGCGATCAGTCAGGACACTCGTCGCATGCGGCATCGGAGTTTTTGCGCTCTTGGCGATGATGATGATTCCCACATCCATTAACCTCGCATCTCCCTCTTATGAACAGGCCCTGGTTGTCGGTGGCCTGCTCTCCGTGTTCGGTCTTTCCAAGAAATGGTGGCGAATCATCGTCGTCCTCGTCGCCAGTTTTGTGGGCGACGTCCTGGCCGTCGGAGCGGATCGAAGCAATCTGGACTGGTACGCCGGATATCAATCGTATTTCACTGGCGCGTTCATCGCCGTGGCTGCGACGGTTTGCTGCGGGAAAGTTTCGCGATGGACGATTCCGGGTATTATCGGGATCATTCTGCTGGCCTTCGGATCAGTGACCGCACTTCGAAACTTTGGTTTGTACGACAACGTGGCGTCTGCCGTTCCGAACATGTCCTTCGAATCAGCGAATCCGCTACGAAACCTTGATCTGTGCAACGGTCTCATTTGGACCGTCTGGTTTATGGCGTGCGGTTCGGTAGCCGTTCAGTTTCGCGACCAATTTGGTTTCGACTGGGATCAGGACACCCGAATCAGTTCGACGAACTAAAGATCCGGTAGTCCTCTTGTGGAATCGACGACATGAGTCTGGCTGCTTCGAAGATATTTCCCGTGTTGGAGGATGCTTCAACGGGAGAACGGCACTCGCTTGCCGAAACTGACCAATTTCTGGTGGGCCGCAGCCAGGACGCCAATCTGCCGTTGCTCGATCTTTCCTGCGCTCGGCGCCAGTTTCAGATTATCCGTAAGCAAAACCGCTGGTTCGTCGAGAACCTGTCACCGCAAGTTCCCACTTTGCTCCAGGGACAGGAGTTCCGGGAACCGGCTGAATTGGTTCACGGAGCCACCATTCAAGCCGGACCGCTCTGCTTTAACTTCCTGACGACGGAATCATTTTCCCCGTCTGCCGTGCCACATGCCGGACATTCGAAGTCGCTCTGGGGCGAGAAAACGCAACTGCCGCCGGGACCGCGCATCGATCGCACGATCGTCGGTCCTTCGCCATCCGGCACGACAGCCGGTACGACGGGTTTGGAAAAGTCGATCAGCGTCCGCGGGCAAATGCTGATCGGTCGCGACAAAGACAGGGTCCAGATCCCACTGGACGATCCCAACGTATCGCGAATCCATGCCCAAGTCGTTGCGAAACCGGGCGGGATTGAAATCAACGATCTGAACAGCGCGAATGGCACATTCCTGAACGGACGCCGGATTGCGACCGCCGTGATGTTGCGGACTGGCGATCGCGTTGACATCGGATCGGTCACGTTCGTCTGCAACGGCCAGTCGCTGATGCCCAGGTCGCGCGCCAACAACGTCGAACTGATCGGACGTAATATTCGTCGCATCGTGACCGACCGCTCGACGGGAAAACCGCTTGTTCTGCTCGACGGCGTCAACGTCGTCATTCGCCCGCGCGAGTTCGTGTGCCTGCTGGGTCCCAGCGGTTCGGGAAAGTCGACGTTGCTGTCGGCGCTCAGCGCTCGGGTACCTGCGACAGAAGGCAGTGTGACGCTCAACAACGAGGATCTGTATCGCAACTTCGAGTCGATGAAACACGACATTGCTGTGGTTCCCCAGAAGGACGTGATGCATGAACTGCTGCCGCTGGAAGTCGCCTTGGGATATTCGGCCCGGTTGCGATTGCCGGCCGACACCAGTGAAGGCGAGATTCAGTCAGCCACGACAGCCATGCTCGATAGTGTCGGGCTGACGCACCGGCGCTCGACGCCCATCCGTGATCTGAGTGGCGGACAGGTCAAGCGAGCCAGCCTGGCCAACGAGATCATCAGCCGTCCCAGCCTACTGTTCCTTGATGAAGTGACCAGCGGTCTGGACGAACAAACCGATCGAGAGATGATGAAACTCTTTCGCAAGGTCGCCGACGACGGCAAGACCGTAGTCTGCATCACTCACAGCGTAGCCAATGTCGAACGAAACTGTGATCTGGTGGTCGTATTGACGGTCGGCGGAAAGCTGGCCTTTATCGGGTCGCCAGCCGAGGCGCTGGAATATTTCGGCATCAAATATCTCGGTGATGTCTACGAAAAGCTGGACGAGAGGCCCCCGGAGGATTGGAAGCAGACATTTGAAAAACACGGCTACTACTCGAAATACATCGACGTGCGCATGCCGAGTGACGACCTGGAATCCGAACTGGTCCCGCGCCGGAAGCTGAAGTTCGCCGAGCAGTGCATTCTCTTTAAACATCAATTGCGACTTCTGACCTTCCGTTATTTTCGCATCCAACTCGCCGATCTTCAGGCTCTTGCGATCATGGCCGGTCAGTGCATCCTGGTGGCATTGCTTCTGACTCTGACATTTCTCGATCTCAAGGACTTTCAGGGAGATCTGCGTGCAATTCAATCGCGGAACCTGCTGTTTCTGATGGCAATTTCGACTTTATGGTTTGGTTGCAATAACGCCGCCAAGGAAATCGTCAAGGAACGCGTGATCTTCGCGCGCGAACATGATGTCAACGTGATGAGTACCGCCTACTATTCTTCCAAGCTGCTGCTGCTGGGGGCTATTGGCTTCGTCCAGACTCTGGTGTTGTGCGCGATCATTTGCCTGGGCACGGATCTCACCGGAAGCTTCGCCGTTTACATCGTCCAGTTCGGAATGTTGTCATTGACGGGAACCGCGCTGGGACTCTTGATTTCCGTCCTGGCGAAAACTGAAGATCAAGCCGTCACACTGGTGCCGGTTGTGTTGATCCCGCAAATTGTGCTCGCCGGTATCATTGCCAACCTCACCGGTTGGTTGAAAGCATTTAGCGGGTTGACGATCACGTCCTACTGGGCGATGCACGCCCTGGTGCCGAATCTGAAGGAAGCGGGAGAAGCTTTGCCAAAAGATTGGAAGGTCGGCGGTTGGTTGGCGTACTCAGGTTTCGCAATGGTGGGCCTGCATTTCCTGTGCTTCGTCGTCGCTGCCGTCGCAATTCAGTTCCTGCGCGACGGCCGAAATCTGGTCTATGGCCGAGCGATCGACGTTTGGTTGCAACAGGCGAAGACCAAATTCGACAAGACATTTCGGGCTTCAAAGGGCTGAGAAACGTCCAGCTACTAATTGGCGGATGGTAAACGATACAAATAGACACCGCGATCGGAGAGAGCCGCCAAAGCGAGGTTTCCGTCGCGCGAGATCGCGATGGCCGTGATCCGCGATCCCCGGTGCTGGTAGTGATACAGATTGACTCCCGACTCCAGGTCCGAGACGGTGATGTCTCCGTCATTGTGACCGGTCGCGGCGCGACACGACGAGAATGCACAGCAAAGCATCTTCGATTTGGCGATCGAAAAGGGAATGACCTTCAATTCTTTGTGGTCAATGCCGTTGTCCCAGACTCGCAACGTGTCGTCGGCGCTCGAGGCGGTATAGATGTGCTTGCCATCCGCAGAAAATGCGACATAGTCCGTTCCACCGCGATGAGCTGTGGGAAAAACAAAGGGGACATTCTACTTTTTCGGCACACTGCTATACGTAAGAGTTTAATCCCCCCCCCCAATTAGTCGGAAGAACCAAGATTTTCCACCAATTACTGGCCTTGATCGCATCAGGCACCGATCGCGAGCTGGCCAAATGGAATGGAAACGCCAAATTGGTCGACTTTCGAGGCAAGCTAACCCGATTACGTTTCAAACTCAAGGACGCTGATCTGTTCGCTTTTCGGTTTCGTCAGTAGTAAATTGCGGATGGTTGCAGCCGCGTGATGATCCTACTTTTTACTTGCAGACAACTCTGACATGCCATTCTTCAATGTAAACAGCTTGCCGATCTCGTCGGGCGTCAACGCCCTGTCGAAAACGGCAAGGTCATCCATCAGTCCAATATAACTCAGGCCCAACATGATGGAGACTTGATTTGGGTCCCATGTGAAGGTTTGAGTGCGAGCGGAAATCTCACCATGCTTCTTTCCGTCGAGGAACAACGTTGCCAGTCCTTCTGGCTTGCCCGTGTTGAACTTCTGGTACACGAAGGCCACATGAGTCCATTTTCCAGCGGCGAATGGCGGATTCTCAACAGCGGCCAATGGCCGTTCGGCGGCGGGAATGTCGTCGAACTTGCGATGAGTTGGATTCCATACGGAATTGTCGGCGTAAACTCCCAAGCGGAACGGAATGCCCGCAGGTCGCTTTTCAAATTCCACGAACATCGACGCGTCGTCCCATTGCTTCGATGTGATTTGGATTGGATCACAAAATCCTTCGCGCAGTTCGTTCGCCGGATCGGTGCTTAACCAGAACGAGACGGTTCCTGACCAACCTGCGGTCGGCATCAGGATGTTATTTTCACCTTTGTAGAAGACGATTGGGCCGGCGCTTTTTCCAAATCGAAGGGCACCGCCAAATCGGCCAGACTTTGCTTCGTGTTTCACTTCGCCGCCAGAGGGTAGACCCTTTGTGGCCTGATCACGAGTCTTCATCGTTGCCTGCCAGATCGAGCGATCGCCCCTCGCAAAATCGGCATCCGTCCCCTGATCAAAGGACGAGTGAAACAAAAGTGCTTTCCCTAGGGACGCGACAGGATCATCATCACCTAACGCCGGCGAAATCCAGGACATCGCAAAACTCAAACTGCTAACGGACAGGCAACCAACAATGAAACGAGAAACGGTATCAGTCGTCATGTTCTTCATCTGCATCGGATATCCCAAATTCAAGAGCACCAGAACAAACCTGAACGATGATCGTAGCAAACCACGGGGGAAATGGGGGATTCTCGGAGGCCCTTCCCTTTTCTCAGACCCTGCGATGACCTTCGCGGCATTACCCGGTCAGTCGTGTCGTCCACGTGTCGCGCCAGCCGAAAGCAAGATCAGTGCAACCCCCTTTTTCACAAGTTCATCAAGCCTCGGATTGATTCATCAGTCTGCGTTGATGTACCATGTTTGCTTGTGGCTTTCATCGCATTGATTCCCGGTCGGGAGTTTTTGATCCCGATGATTGGCCTTACGACCGCTCGATCGCCCGGACAGATTGCCAAGTGGCTGTTCGACCAGGCCAGATGAGTGCAGCGAACATGAGTGGGTTTTACGAATTCCGGAGCTGCGGCTGATGTCTTCCAACCGAATTGCTCATTCCAGATCGCAACTGACACGGAAAGAGTTTCTTCAAGTCGGCTTTTCCGGAATGCTGGGATTGGGACTGACCGATTTCATCGCAGGACGGCAAGTTCGCGCAGAGTCGGAAAACCGCTCGCCACTTTTCGGCAAGGCAAAAGGCGTGATTCTGGTGTTCCTGACAGGAGCCCCCTCTCATCAGGACATCTGGGATTTGAAGCCCGAGGCACCAGTCGGGATCCGCGGTGACTATCTGCCGATCGATACGAACGTCCCCGGAATTCAAATTGGTCCGCATGTCCCGCGACTCGCACAGATGGCGGACAAGTACGCGATCGTCCGTTCGATGACGCATGATCTGCCTGGTCATGAACAAGGGACGCACTTCGTCCTGACCGGTGTCAACCAGTTACCCCCTGGTGCATCACACATGGCCAGCCGCCATGACTGGCCATGTTATTCGGCCGGCCTTCAAGAACTGCGCCCTGTTGGCGATGGTTTGCCGACGGGAGTGATGTTGCCGACCTATCTGAACAATGGATATGGATTTTCCGGTCAGACCGGTGGATTTATGGGCAGTCGCCTTGACCCCTGGCATGTGACCAAAGATCCCAACGCGGCCAACTTTCAGCTTGATGAATTGACACTGCAGCAAGGCGTGACGATCCAGCGCGTGGATGACCGTCGCGCTCTGTTGTCAGAACTCGATAAACAACGTCGCGATCTCGAGAACGTTTCCGCCGCGATACCACTCAGTCGTTCCCGGCAAGAAGCGTATCATTTGCTAAGTGCGGGTGGGCGCTTCCGCGAAGCGTTCGAAATGGACCGAGAGTCGAAAGAGATGCGCGATCGCTACGGGCGTCAAGCGTTCGGGCAATCGTTGCTATTGGCACGGCGGCTGGTCGAAGCCGGCATGCCAATCGTCCAGGCGAACATGGGTTCGATGAACAATTGGGATACGCACGGAAATAACTTCGGGCAATTAAAGGACCGCTTGCTGCCGCCGTTCGATCAGGGGCTTTCCGCTCTGTTGTCGGATTTGAGCGAGCGCGGGATGCTGGACGAGACTCTTGTGGTCGCCATCGGAGAGTTTGGCCGCACACCTCAGATCAATCCCGATGCGGGCCGTGACCATTGGTCGGGAGTCTTCTCGGCAGTCTTCGCAGGGG
>JANXOO010001519.1 GCA_025353525.1 Schlesneria sp.
GTCGTCCGGATTCCATGGGCCGGTCATTGTGCCATTTACTGATCGTCGGCTGGCTGGCGGCCGTCGACTCACAGGCGGCAGATCCGACACCCGCACTTCCCGCCCCCGGTAAATCGAGCTGGGTTTCGTTTCGCCACGACCTGGCTCAAACGGGTGTCGCGTCGTCCGATCTTCCCGAAACGCTGGACACGTTGTGGGAAGTCTCGCTTGGCGATCAGGTTCTGGCCACTTCGGCAATCGTCGGTGACTTTGTTTATGTCCCGTGCCTTTCGGGAGAACTGGTCTGTCTCCGCAAAGCGACGGGAGAACGGGTCTGGACCTACAAGACCGTCGAAAAGGTCCCCGCCAATTCGTTTGCACCCGGTTTCAAATCGTCTCCAACCGTCACGACTACGGCCGTCTATCTGGGCGACGAAGACGGCGTGTTTCATGCAATCGACCGCAGCACCGGAAAGGGGCTATGGAAATTCCAGACGGCGGGCGAGATTTACAGTTCGGCGGCAGTCTTCGAAGAACACATTCTGTTCGGATCGTACGATAACAATCTTTATTGCCTGAACGCCGACGGGACAGAAGCCTGGAAGTTTGCGACGCAGGGCTATGTTCACTGTGCTCCGGCCATTATTGACGGAGTCACCTTTATCGCGGGATGCGACGAACACTTGCGGACAATCGATGTCAAAACCGGCGAACAACGATCCGAGCTGAAGCTGGAAACGTACCTCATCGCCTCCCCTGCATTGTTGGGAGACATGCTGTACGTTGGCACTTTTGCGAGTGAAGTCGTTGCAGTCAACTGGAAAAAACAAACCGTCGTCTGGCGTTATCAGGCCGGGAACGGCGATTTTCCCTTTCATTCGTCAGCCGCCGTCACCGACAAACTCGTTGTCGTTGGCGGGCGTGACAAACTCGTCCACGCCATTCACCGCGAGACCGGCAAACAGGCATGGACGTTCCCCACGCGAGCGAAAGTCGACAGTTCGCCGGTCATCGTCGGAAACCGCGTCTTCATCGGATCAAACGACGGCAATCTGTACGAACTGGGTCTGGCGGACGGAAAAGAACGCTGGAAATTCAACGCAGGAAAACCGATTTCCGCCGCTCCCGCCGTCGGCGAAGGAGTCCTGGTTTTCGGATGCGAAAGCCGCGACGGAAAAGTCTGGTGCTTCGGCAGTAAAGATCGACAATAAAGATCGGCGCATGAACAATTGTCGCAAGTTGCTGACATGCCAGTGGATTTCTCCAGGGCGAATCGTCGAAAGAGGAAGCTAACCACAGAGACACCGAGGCACAGAGAAGACAAGCAAGAGAAGGCGAATCCGCATCATGGGAGGGCGAGGCCTGACCGAGCCGCCACGTCGCTGCGTCTGGCCACATGACAAAGACCAATAACGAATTCCTCATCCCGAAACAGAGGCCCATTCCAACACTAAGAACACGAAACAAAGAGTGAACCACAGGCGCAAAGTCGCAGATAAAACAAGATAACAAAAAATGACTCCCAAAAAAATGCCATGCCCGAACGAAGAAACGAGAAACCCCGGTCAGTCTCTCGGAGCGTCCTCGCAACGCGCCTCTTCTCCTTTCATTCTCTGTGCCTCTGTGCCTTGTATGTTGCAAAAACGAAGTAAATGCAGTGTAGTGAAGACCGGGAAGCCTGCGGCTTTGAGCGCAAGCGAA
>JANXOO010001525.1 GCA_025353525.1 Schlesneria sp.
TCGCGTGCTTGCCGGTGCTGTTGAGTCGCAACGGCTGCTCGTTCCTCAATCGATTGAAGTGACATCGAAGGAATCGGCACTGTTGCTCGAGCAACAAGCCACGTTCGAGCGAGCCGGACTGGGTCTCGAAGATTTCGGCAACGGAACGTTGATCGTGACGTCGTATCCGGCCATGCTGAGAAAAGTTGACCTGGAAGAACTCGTCCGCGAACTGCTGACAAGACTGGAAGGGGGTGGGACCGCCGGTGTAGAATCGTCCGCGCGACGTGATATCCTCGACGAACTGTTGCATATGATGTCGTGCAAGGCAGCGGTGAAAGCGGGTCAGCGGTTGTCGCAGGAAGAAATTGAAAGCTTGCTCGTGCAACTGCATCTGGTCAACGACTCGCACCACTGCCCCCACGGACGACCGACCACATTGTCGCTCAGCCGAATGGAACTGGATCGGCAATTCGGACGCCTGGGATAATTTCTTGCGACCGAAAAAAACTGTAACAGGACTGACAGGGCGATGGGTCACCCGAGTGAATTTGCCGAGTGGTCCGGTCGCCGGTGAGTCGCAAAAAATGCAACTGCGTTCTCTTTTATGAAAACAGAAAACTGACATGATCTGCGTTGCCATCGCCCGCACCCGTCATCGGATGATGATTGCCGAGCACCAGGCGTTAGCCGAGCGGGGAGCACAGCTTGTCGAATTGCGAATCGACTGGTTGTCGCGCGAGCCCGATGTCACTCGATTGCTGAAGGATCGACCAACTCCGGTGATCGTGACCTGTCGCCGTCCCGAGGACGGAGGTAAATGGAGGGGCACGGAAGACGAGCGGCGGCGTGTGTTGCGGACGGCGATTATTGCGGGGGCCGATTACGTTGATCTGGAAGACAACATCGCCAAATCGATACCGCGCTATGGAAAAACAAAGCGAATCGTCAGTCATCACGACTTCAGCGGCACGCCCGATCACGTCGAGGAAATCTGGGCCGAGATGGTCGAGATGGATCCGGACATCATCAAACTGGTGACGCTGGCGAGTTCGCCGAGTGACTGTGCCCGAGTACTTAAGCTCGTCGAAGGCGCCAAGGTCCCGACGGTCGCATTTTGCATGGGGGAATTCGGTTTATGGAGTCGCGTCGTGTGCGCCAAACTGGGTGCCCCGTTTTCCTATGCCGCATTCAGTCCCGACCGGGAATTGGCACCCGGACTGCTATCCTTTCAGCAGATGAAGGATACCTACCACTACGACGCCATCAATTCCGAAACAAAACTGTTCGGAGTGATCGGCGATCCGATCGGGCACAGCCTGAGTCCGCTGTTGCATAACCGGATGATGCAGAAGATCGGTTTCAACGGTGTCTATGTCCCGATTCGCGTGGCGCGCGACCAGTTGACTCGCGGACTCAACGAACTCGATTCGCTTGGTTTTCTCGGATTGAGCGTCACGATTCCGCACAAGGAAGCAGTGCTTGCAAAATATCCGCGTTGCGAAGAATTTGTACGGCAGATTGGCGCGGCCAATACGATGGCACGCGACGCTGATGGCGAGTGGCAAACTTCGAACACCGACTATACTGCGGCACTCGACAGCGTGAAGCTTGGACTGCGACCCGGCGAAACGCTCGAAGGAAAACGGGTACTGATGCTGGGCGCAGGCGGAGTCGCCCGCGCGATCGGTATGGGAATCGTCCGCGCCGGAGGCGTCCTGGTAATTTCCAGTCGCACGTCAACTCGTGCCAAATCGTTGGCGGAAGAACTGAGCTGCCGCCATGTCACATGGGAAAATCGCGGCTCTGAATACGCCGACATCCTGATCAACTGCACACCAGTTGGAATGTCGCCAAATATGGACGAGTCTCCCTTTGAGGATCACTGGTTGCGCGAAGAAATGATCATCTTCGACACGATCTACAACCCCGAGAATACGCTGCTCATCAAGCGGGCTTTTGCAAGAGGCTGTCGGGTCGTCACGGGTGTCGAGATGTTCATTCGTCAGGCGGCAGCACAGTTCGAGCGATTCACGGGCCAGGCCGCATCGCTGGATGAACTCCGCGAAACGCTCAGGCGCGGGATCTCGGCAGCTCGTGAAAATCCGTGAGAAAAGACCTTGAAAAAGGGGGACTGGCTCCAGTTCTTCCTGGTGCCCGTCCCCCTTTTTCAGCGGCTGGTATTTACTTTCCTGCCCGTCGCCTGAGTTGAAAAAAACGAGTTCTCACACCCGTTTTGCCGCCTCCCATCGAAGAACCTCGCATGTCGGAAAATCTCTCCATTTTGCCGGTACGGGCAATTCTGCGGAAGTATTCGTTTACTTATCTGTAATGATTTGCTCATAATGGCGCGTAAAGTATTCGCCAGTTCCGTTGCGTCTCCAAATTTGAACATCGGGAACTGCCAGCACGTTTTTCCTTCGAAAACGGCATTTGGTACGATAGAGTTGTCGGAGAAGTATCATGTCCGAGAAAATGCCCGGTTCGTCGAAGCAATTGAGTCCTCCGGATTTGGGGAAAACATTCGTACCGGCAACAGGTTCCGGAGCCGAGGTCAAACAGGATCTTGATTCGACTTACGTTCCTGCATCGACAGCAGTCCCCGCTCAACCCTCGCAATTAAAACGAACGAGTTCAGAAGGCCAGAAGCCGTCCGATTCCGCAGCCCCTCAAAAGAAATCGGGCTCATCCCAACTCGGCAAATACAAACTGACGAAAAAACTCGGTCAGGGCGGAATGGGTGAGGTCTATCTGGCCGAAGATACGAAGCTGGGTCGTCAGGCGGCGATCAAGGTCCTGTCGAAGGCCCTTGCTGGAAAAGAAGATTTCGTAGCCCGTTTCTATAAAGAAGCACGCGCCATGGCGCGTGTCAATCACGATAACGCCGTCAGTGTGTTTGATGTCGATCAGGATCGG
>JANXOO010001528.1 GCA_025353525.1 Schlesneria sp.
TTCATTGCAGGACGAACGGCTTGCCCCGATCGTTTTTCGATAGCTGTCCAGATAGTTTCGGCAGTTTCGGCATAAACACAGATGAAACCTGAATGAAATGCGTTGCCCGAACGGCAGTTTGCCGTCGATGTAGTCGTCCAGAAATTCGAGAGCGTCGCGGCAGGTCATTTCGCGGATTCTCCAAAAACCGGTTCGAGCAACGTCCGTAGCGCCTGACGGGCGCGATGCAATCGGACTTTGACCGCACCAGGACTTAATTCGAGCATCACCGCGACGGTTTCTGTGTCGAGTTCTTCGATGTCGCGCAGGATCAGAACGTTACGGTACGATTCGGGTAAACTTTCAATTTTTGATCGAATCAGTTCTTTCGTTTCATTTTGCCCGGTCGCCACGAGGCCCGTTCGGGTCCAGCGACTGATCGCCGACGCATGGTGGCCATCAGCCTGAAATGCCGGAAGCAAGTCGTCGATCGATCGTTCCGGGTGCCGCCGCATGGACCTCGCCTTCATCAACGCGGCGTTTACGACGATCCGGTGTAGCCATGTCGAAAGCTGTGATCGCCCGTCAAATTTATCGAGCGACCGAAAGGCCGAAAGAAAAGCATCCTGCACGGCTTCTTGAGCATCGGCGTGATTGCACAACAGTCGCTCGGCAACGGCCTGCATCCGACCGCCGTACTCGCGAACCATCTGTTCGTACGCAACGGCTTCGCCTGCCTTCAGAGCGGCGACGAGCTTTGATTCAGTCAGAGAATTGTCAGCCGTCATGAGGAATATTCTGCTCGCAGTCAAGTATGACGCTTCATTTGTGAGTCCGTTTCCGCGTCAGGTGCGACGACGGACTCAGGGATGACAATTTTCAGGTGTCACCCGCCCCAATTCAGGCAGCGCACTTTATCGTTACTTCGCAAGGTCGATGCAGACCAGCTCTTTGTCGTTTCGGACGTACATCCGCTTGTTGGCAAACGCCGGTGCGCACCAGACGACATCACGCCCAAACGCATTGTTCGAAGGATCGATGACATGAGTTCTTGACAATTCGGTAAATCCTTTCGGCGACAATTGTCCGATAATCAGATCTCCCGATTCCGCGAACATCCAGAATTTGTCGGTTTCGTTGGCTCTGACAAGGAAAACAGTACCGCTTCCCTGTTTTCGCTCACTCAGCGGTTTCGGAGTCGACCACTCGATCTTTCCGGAGGGGATTTGACAGCAGCGCAGTTCGCCACCCTGATCCATGCCGTAGACAAACTCGTTCATCAGGAACGGCTGAACATTGACCGGGGAGAATGCAAGTTTTTTGTCATCCCGCCAAAGTGTTTTGGCTCCCGGTTTGTCTGTTGCAAGTTCCAGCATCATGTTTCGCCCGTTAAATCCCGCGACGAACAGATAATTGCCCGACTGGATCGGAGTCATGATGATCGAACCGTTGTCTCCCTTGTACTCTTGCGACCAGAGTTCCTTACCGGTTTCCGGGTCGACGGCGTATACGGCATCGGGGCTGCACAGGACGAGTTGGCGGATTCCGGCCTGCTTGATGATGAGTGGCGGGGAATAGCCCTGTTCGGTCGCCGTGCCGTTACGCCAGATTTCGGCTCCGGTTTCTTTATTCAGAGCGACGCAGTGTGAACCGTCACCGCCAGCGATCACGATCAGCTTGTTGCCATCGATCAGCGGCTGGCTGGCATAGCCCCACAACGCGGCTTTGGTGTTGTATTCGGTTTTGAGATTCTTCAGCCAGATCACGTCTCCCGAGTCCGCATGGAGGCAGGCGAGTTGCCCTTCCGCACCTTGCGCGTAGACCTTTCCCTCGTGAACCAGAGGAGTGCTGCGGGGTCCGGCAGGGTACGAGATCGAATAGGTTTCCGGCTGCTGTTTCGACCACAGCGGCATGCCGTTCTTCTCGTCAAAGCACTGAATCCGCTCCATTCCGGTCGACTTGTTCCGGTCGAAGTTATCAATTTTGACGTTATCTGCAGTCACATAATCGGTGACGTAGACCTTGCCTTTGGCGACGGCGGGTCCAGAATATCCACCCGCCACTGGAATGCGCCAAACGTATTTGGGCGAAGCAGGAAGGGTCTCGACCAGTCCCGTTTCGCGCCAGACGTTGTCGCGAACAGGTCCCATCCATTGCGGCCAGTCATCAGCTCGCACAACGGTCGTACAAACGAGAAGTGCCAAACACAGTCCATTGCGCAACATAACCCGACCCCAAAAGTGTAACGAAACGTGAAGTCGGGATCGTAACATCGCGTCGTTCGTTCGTCATCCGTGTTGCAGCATTCCTATGCGTCCGGAGTGCGGAATGCGAAATTTCTATCGCAGGGCCAAGCCGGGCGGCAGCGGGCCCAATACGGATGACGAAGGCGAGCCGTGCGACTGAAGACTCTCACCCGTGTCGCCGCTCATTCTCCACGGAAGTTAAAACCTCTTGGGATCGGCGCATGAACAATTGTCGCAAGTTGCTGCCGTGCGCGTGGATTTCTCAACGTCGTATCGTTGAAACATGAAGCCAAGGATCGGCGAAAGTACAATTTTGGCAATTTGTTGCAGATCAGCGTTTCGCACCGCATCCCGGGCAATGGTCCGATTTTGGTGGAATGGTGCCGTGGCAATAGGCACACTCGATTGACTCGTTCATTGCAGTCATTTGCTGTTGATGTTTCGCCTGATTCTCGATCTGCCTCACGAACAGCCCGAACACTTTACCGAACATGACCATATGCACGATCGCTCCAACCAGGATCATCACGAAGACGAACGCGAACACTCCGAAAAACAGAGTCATCAATCCGGTAATCATGTCCACCCTCTCTCGGGAGCCGCTGAATGCACCATTACCTCGAAATGCCAACGCATTCGTTCGACCTTCGGATCACCCCACGGGAGAAGTTTTATCGGCAGCAGTATTTTGCGACACGAAGAAAACGGGAAAACGCCTGATATTTCGTTCATTGTCAGGAAACCGGACATTCCATCAACAAGGACTTTTGATCCGGGGTGACTCATCGAACTGGTCGCTCTGCAAACGTATCGCTCGCCCGTCGGCTTGAGCCATAATGCGTGGGTTATAAGATGCCAAACTTATTCTGTGCCCAGTTGTTCTTTATGGCCCAGCAAAAGTCGTTCGGCTCGCATGACGACTTCGAGGTCCTTGTTCTTTAACGCTTCTTTGAGGTTCGGGATTGCCAGACGACCCAGATCCTTCAGACGTTTCTCGGCGTTTTCGCGTTGTGCGTAACTGGCATCGCCCAGGTTCGCGATCAGTTTTTGAACGTCTTCACGCAGTCGCGGATCGACTTTTCGGCCTACCATCAGAGCGACCCGCTTCACTTTCGCTGTTTCCGGTTCCACTGCTAAGGGCGTGATTTCGTCCAGGGCTTCGCTGGACAACCTCAGTACCAGTTGAACCTCGTTCGAATCGAAAAAATGCTTTGCATACAGTGAATGCAGCAATTCAACCTCGCCTTCGGTCATGCCCGCTGCGGTCAGTCGCCGCTTTAACTCGCCGCTCGTCTTCTGCTGAAATTCTTCAGAATCGGGTTTCAATCGTTCCGAAAGAGTGATGTCCGTGACTGTCTCTTTCGGATCCGGCTGACCTGTGGCATTTGGCTGAGCGGGTGGCGGATTGGGGCCAGCCACTGCGGGCGTCGGTGCATTGGCAACGTCGAGCCAGCCAACGCGGACACCCTGGTCGTCCGGGACAATCAGCAAAACGTCGTTCAATTTGTGCTTGCTGATGTTGGCAATCTTGTATTGATCGGGACCACCGTCAACACGCGCCGGAAGTGTTGCTTGCAATTCCAGATCATAAGTCAGAAATCGCTCGATCCGTCCCCCTTTTCGGAAATTCAAATAGAGTCCCCCCAGATCGCGCGCCTGGTGAAACCAGTGCGCTGCCGGGATGGCCGCAATCCCTTCGGGATTCAGAAGCTCTTTGGTGACCTTCAGATCGAGCCATCGCAACCGGTTCGATTTCCCTTCCGATTTCGGCCAATGGGCGATCGGGCGTCCCGATGGAACTTTCAAATCGAGATCCACAAATTCAGGGGGTTGACCATAGAGCGTCATCACGCTGAGCGGTGTCATCGCGGATGGTGACGACTTGCCAGGCTCACGCCTCCGACTTCGCTCTGTTTCGACCAGTCCCGGCATCGCACTGAGGTAATCGATTTGCGAGTTCATTCCCTTCGCTTGCGGCTCGCCGACCCACACCGACCATTCGTGAACTTCAAACGCCGGCGCGTCGTCCGCGATCGCGGGGCAGCCGATCAGCGCCGCATACATCGCAGCAAAACATAACAGGGCAACCGGCAGTGGAAAACGGACCTGCTGAAAAACGGGGACCCCGGCGCGCCGGGGGTCTTCGTGGTGCCTTTCCTGCCGGTCACCTAAGCAAAGTTGTCGGCCTGGTTTCACGATTCGATTCCCAACGAGAGTCAGTGCTTGTGGTGCGGAATGCTGATGTTTCAAAAGAATGATCAACCGGATACCTCGTCTCAATCAGGGCGGGCTGCTTCTGCGGGTGTTGCCGGAGTCAGAACCCGATCGCTGACAAACAGTAATCGCTGGCCGTCCGTCGACCACGCGGGATCAAAATTAAGGGTTCCCGTGTCCTGTTGCGACAATATAACGGGTGAATCTTCCGTGTCCGGATCGAGCAGATGCAATCGCTGTGGTTCGGCCGGATCTTTCGATTTCACCCACAATGCAATCTTGTGATACGGAGCCCATGCGATCGGCCCCCCGATCAATCCGCGAAACCGGATGACCGGCTTTTTATCGGCTGCAACGGCGTCGATCAGAATCAGTTCGAACTTGCCCGTTCGCTCGTCAACAAAGCCGACTCGCTTCCCGTCCTGAGACCATCGCGCACTTCCCGGCTGCTGTTGATACGGTTCCTGAAGAATCTTTTTCGACATCCCTTCGATCACGTCGTAAACGTAAATCGACTGGTTACCTTCGTGGCTGCTGACGAACAGAATTCGACTGCCATCGGGAGCGTACCTGGGCGATGTTCCTGCAAACAGCCACTGACGTCCTTTGCCGTCGGCGTTCATCACCCAGATTCCCGCCTGACCTTTGTCGGCGTGGCCATCGGGGATATTGAACACGATCTGTTTATTGTCGGGTGACCACGATGCATTAGCCCCGGCACCGAGATCCTTCACATCCGTTCCGTCGTCGCGAACGACGAAAATATGACTGTCGACGGTTGCCACGTCTTTCGAATGGGCGTGAAACAAAACCAGCTTTCCGTCGTTTGACCATGACGGTGCTGCATGCCATCGCCTGTCTGGCGCCTGAGCCAGCTTCCGCAATTCGTTCCCGTCGACATTCATGACGTAGACCGCAAGTTGCGGCGGGTCGGCGGCAATCGCGGGACGAAAACTGCTGAAAAACAGACAGGCACTTACGACGAATGTCGTCCGCCAGTCTCTTTCACCAGTTAATTGTCGATCAGATTTTGGCATTGGACGCTGCTCGATTCAACATTCGGTATAAAGCGATTTTCAAAACTGCTATTCACGATAGAGTCGTGCGTTGGCCCAGATCACTCGGTCGCCCACATCTTCGTCTTCGCCGAAGTCGACTTCGAGCC
>JANXOO010001539.1 GCA_025353525.1 Schlesneria sp.
TCAACCCGAAGCGGCGAATCTGCTCAAAGTCGCCCTGTCGGTCCCTTGCCGTTCGTGAGTCAGTGGGCCTTGCTTTCAGCGTCTCCGGCATCAAGTAATCGATCGACAACGCCACGACGGTTTTTGAATCGACGCCGAAGCGGCGAAGCCGTGATTTGTTGCAGTATCGGGAAAGTACTTCGATCACCGCAAGACCTGGATCGGCAAGATTTTGCGAAGGCTTGTTCATATTGACCTCTCGTTGGGTCGGCTCGCCGCGAATCAGGCACACGGCATTTCTTTATCCTGCGGATGGCATTGATCAGCCGGTCGGTTGAGCGTCTTCGCGACACCACCGGGAAACGTCCCCGACTACATTTCCTGGTCCCCTCGACGGGTGCTATCGACATCGAAATCGATCCAATATTGGACGCGTTCCCTTTGCATTTTTTAATCGATGAAAAGTTCCGACCGCGTTCCGCGAACGTCCATTTCGTATTCGATTTCTTCGATCGGCGGTCGGCTGTAGTGCCAGCGAACTCCGTGGATTGCGGCTGATCCGACCCGATCCAGAATCACCTCCGGCACAAGCTGTGTGAGCGAATGGACGGTGTAGATGTCGATCGTACTGACTGATGACCAGACGACGCCAAGGCCGCTTAATCGCGATTCCATCAAATCAATGACAAATCGGGATTTGGTTTCAAGCCCTGCCGGACTGGTGTCACCAAGGGCGACGATGCCACGGCGCGCGAGAACACCTTCTGGCAACTCACCCGCCCCGGCAACCACAAACGTTGTCGGCAGGATTGTCGGACATCGTCTGGAATACGAAAATCCATAGAGCACCGGCTCGATCGGGGGAGCGATTTCGGGGGCGACATTCGTTCTGGCAACGGGATTTATTCCCTCCACGAACAAGCCCCACTGTTGTAGCACGGATGTGTATTCGGCGTTGAATGTGGCGAACCCTGAAAACGTAAACGGCTTTGGCGACCGCAATTCGATTCCGCATAGCGCGGCTTTCGGGCGGCCTTGTTCTGTCAAAAAGGCCTCGATCCGGTCAAACCCTGATCGATAGGCAGGTGGTTGTAGATACGTAACATGAACAATCTCGAAACCCGGGGTCGAAGCCACCCCGCACGAGTACGGAGCAATCCCTGGCAGAAATCGGTAATTCCCCTCGGGATGATCGATCAGTGGCATCATG
>JANXOO010001545.1 GCA_025353525.1 Schlesneria sp.
TGGGGTTTGGCATCGAGAACTTTGATGCGATCGGTCGTTGGCGGGATGCGGAGGGAAACCAAGCCTTGGATACGCGAGGCGAGTTGCCTGGGGGGCGGTCATTTTCGGGTCCGGTTGAATTAACGGCGGTGTTGCGAAGCAAACAATGCGAATTCGGGGAATGTCTGACAGAAAAAATGCTGACTTATGCATTGGGGCGCGGTCTGGAGTATTATGATCGGTGTGCGATCGCTAAGATTGTGAAAACGCTGAAGGAGCGCGACTTCAAATTCTCGGTGCTGGTCACCGAAATCGTCAAAAGCGAACCGTTCCGCATGCGGCGGGGCGAGGGAATCCGTTGAGGAAACTCGATGGTATTGGATAAAGACAAGGCGATGCCAACGATGATCGACCGTCGGAAGATCCGCGTTTGAGCGATGTTCCGAAACGATCAGTGAAAGCAAGCTCGCGAAAAGCATCTTGTTGATTGCCGCGAGCAGACATGTCTTGCCGGATCGACTGTGTCGTCCGGCGATCAGATTTTGAGGCCATCCATTTCCGGATTGGCCGAGCGGCGAATTTGCCGTGGAAACCGAGGAATTCGAGTGACAGACAATTTCGACAACAACACGAACGAAGATCAAACTGCGGCTGTCGCACCACAGCATCAGCAATTTGTGCCCTCAAAAGCGGCGAATGATTTCGATGACGATGATTCGTCCGACATGGGAATCGGATCGGGCGACGCTGCGTCGGCAGACGACGAACTAACGCCAAACGATATTTTCGGACTCGATCCGCTGGATGTCCTGACGCTGGAAGAATTGGCTGAATACCTGAAAATTTCTCCGGCGGCAGTGCGACGCGTGATGAAAGAACAGAATCTGCCAGGTCGAAATCTTGGTGGCGAATGGCGATTTCTTCGAGATGCTGTCGCGAACTGGCTGCGTGGCCAGGAAGCACCTGCGCAAGCTCAGCAGAAGGCTCGGGTCGATTACTCGAAGCCGCCCGCAAAGCCCGCCGCAGATGACAGCGACGAGCGATCGTCCCGACCGCCGAAGCGTTCGTTCGCAGCGGACGAATCGGGTGGCGCTGAATTCCGGCCACGTTCGAAATTCTCTGATAACAGCCAGCAGTATGGTAATCAGGGGGGTAGTCAATACGGTAACCGTGGAAATCAATCCGGCGGCGGTGGCGGCCAGTACGGGAATCGCAGCGGTCAATATGGCGGTGGTGGTCAATCTGGTAGTGGTCAATACGGCGGCGGTCAAACCGGCGGCGGCGAAGGCCAATACCGCAGCGGAAACTACGGTTCGGGTGGTGGGAGTGGTGGATACAGTCCGCCACCCCGACGCCCATTTCGATCAGGTGGCAATGAAGGGAGTTACGGCGGCGGCGCAGCTGAAGGGGGTGGAGCAGGCGGATATACTGCAGGGGGG
>JANXOO010001549.1 GCA_025353525.1 Schlesneria sp.
TGGGGTTTGAACGGTTTACGATCCGTGTCAACAACCGGCTGATTCTGAACGGGGTGCTCGCCGCTTTGGGTCTGACGGACAAGACTGTGGGTGTCTTGCGAGCGATTGACAAGCTTCCCAAAATCGGGCCGGATGCCGTGATCGCCGAAATGGTCGACCGTGTCGGAACAACGCCGGATCAGGCAAAACAGGTGTTGCAAACGGTCGGCCCTCAAACGAACCTCGACGAACTCATGTCGAAGTTCGGCGGAAATGAATCTGTGGCACTGGGGGTCACCCGGCTTCGCGAACTCTTTTCGGCAGCCGCTACCGCGGGAATCCCTGGCGATCGAATCGAACTTGACGTTTCGATCGCACGAGGGCTCGACTACTACACCGGCACGATTTACGAGACATTCCTGACCGATCTGCCGACAATCGGCAGCATCTGTTCGGGAGGACGATATGACAACCTTGCAGGACTGTTCACGAAAGAACGACTGCCAGGCGTGGGCGCCAGCCTGGGCCTCGATCGGTTACTGGCAGCGATGGAAGAGCTGAAATTACTAGGGACCGAGGCAACTCCGGCGGCGGTCCTGATGACTCAGTTCGATGCCGTTCGGTTGGGAGACTACCTCCGCGTCGCACGATTGTTGCGAGCGGCAGGAATCAATACGGAAGTCTACCCCGACGTCAAAAAAATGGGGAAGCAGTTGCAGTACGCCGACCGCAAGGGGTTCAGCATCGCCCTGATTGCTGGCTCCGATGAATTCGACAAGGGAGTCTGGCAGGTCAAGTCACTGAAATCCGGGGCATCGTCAACGGTTCCTGAAAGTGAACTGATCGATTGCGTGCGGACGATTTTGTCGACGTGTTGACGACCCATGCCGATTCCGTGTTCTGCCGGTCGCCGAACTGACGTTTTCAACGAGGACCTGGTCCGCCAGCCCGATTTTGTCGCGCCGAGCAGATACCCTGACATTGGCATGGAATCGTCACTTCAATAATGAACCGTCACTTCAATAATGAACGCAGTGCCGAGACGGGCGTGCAGGCATTGAACACCATTTGCGGGTCGGCCCTGTTTTTCTTCACCGACTTGACCTCAACATCCTTGATCTCGGCATCGGGTTGCGGATCTTCCGCCTGTTCCGAGTCGGCAGGTTGCCGCGCAGATCGGGGTTGTCGACCACGACGCGACGCCTCGCCCCCCGCGTAAAGTGTATACGTTCGACTCACCTGAGCGACGACATTTCCTGCCGAATCCATGACGGGCCCGCCGCTTGATCCCTGTCCGAAATCGGCGGTGACATTCATCCACAAAAACCCTTCGTCGTCGCGTTCGAAATTGGCCACATGCCCTGCTGAGAAAAAGAAAAAGCTGTCACCCGGATGACCCATGACCCTGATCGGTGCTCCCGGCAGCGAATTCTTTCCCAGCGGCAGTGGCTTCACTCCCTTTTTTCCAATGCGGAACAGGCATGTGTCGGCTTTTCGGTCAGCGGCCAGCACCTCGACCACCGGCCAGACTTTTCCCTGGACATCCATGACGACCACGGCATCATCGTGGTCATCGTGATCGAAGACATGAGCACTGGTCGAAAGGATGCCGTCTTCACGGACGGCGAATGCCGTCGAAAATGAGGTCTGCCACGACGCATCGACATCGTCCGGTCGAGTGAGGCCGGCGACGAGGAACACGCTTTCGGCGACTCGTCGATAAAGTTCTTCTGGACGCAGCACTTTTGCAGACGCTGCGATCGGCGACATCGGAAACGAACTGCGATTCAGATCTTTCCGCAACTCACGGGAATTTCTGGCGATCTTCTGTTCGAGAAGAGTCTCGGCATTCGTTGTGAGAATCTCGACCAGATCTTCGACATAGAATGCCGGGACATCCCGTTCGTCGGACGAATCAGATTTATTTCGATCGGCCTGACGCTGTTTGACCCGGGAGTCCGTTTCGGCCGCTTCAACCGAATCCTGAGCGTTCGTGACCGTACAGATCCGGTGCCAATTGAGTGATCCCAGCACCAGTCCGGCAAGTGTCAGGCAAACAATTGCGGCGTGAGTTCGTTTCATGTCATCCTCTTACGATCCAGGACAAGGAACAGTATCATACGTCCGGCATCAATCCGTGTCGCGAGCGGAATTTGATCCGAAACGGGATTTGCTTCGTTACGGAAGCAAAGTTCGCGTCGAGCGACATTATTCCGCTCGCGGTCCAGATTGAGGTTTCGTATGTGAGTCCGCTTCCGCTTCCGCGTTCGAAGCGGAACCACCGTCACTGCGACAGTTTCCAGGTGTCACTGGATTTCTCAATGTCCTCAAACCAGACCACGCGTGGTATAAATCGATCGATGGCCCGTTTTTTCCGGTCGCAACCAATCAATTGTCCGAGCGCACGGACTGACGCAAGTCGGTCTTAAGCCAAGTCGACAATCGATTCCGAGAACTGCAAAACTGAATCTGACAAACAAGGAACTGACAAAATGAGAATGTGCACTTTGGTCTTATTGATTCTCGCGGGCGGCGTCGGCTTCGTGCGGGCGCAAGACAATCCCGCTTCGGTCGCAACTCCCGAGACGGCCGGGTCGGCACCCGATCAGGCGAATGCACCTGCCGGAGACGCGAATGCCAAAGATTCAATGAAAGACAAGGCCAAAAGGCTTGCCGACGAAGCCCAAAAAGAAGTGAACAAAATCGCGGCGAAAGTCGACGAGGATGCGCGGGCCAAGACGGCTGCGGCGGGGATCTTGCAACCGATCTATTCGGTGGCAGAATCGCTGGCGTTTCCGGCATTTCATTGGCTGGCGTTTGCGTTAATGGCTGCCGGCGTTGTGAGCTACGCGCTGCAACTGGTCCTTGGGAAACTGGTCGTCCTGATGCGAATGGGATTCAGCTTCAAGGAAATTGCGTCCGACGCTGTCGGGCTGGCGATCAGCGTTGTTGGCCTGGTCCTGACGACTCAGGCGGCTGCCGAGAATTCGACGTTTACCCAACATCCGGCTGCCGTCATATCAGCGGCGGTGGCGGGACTTGTCGTGGGGATTATTCTGTATTCATGGGGACAGTCGCAGGAACTCGATGCGGCAGCAGGCCGGACACATGCCGCCGTTGTCGCGAAGAAAAAATAGCGATCATTGTTGCACGAGCGCTGCCGCATACGTCACAAGATCGCTGCGTACTTCGGCGCTGCGTTGAAGAACGTCGAACCGGCCCGCCTGCTGGCAGAGTTCTGAAAATGCAGCGGCAAAATCGCGATCGGCATTGACCAGATACTTCTCGGCGATCGGCAATGCCGCTTCGATTTGTTCGGTGCGGGCGTACAAATCGACCATGACATAGGCAATCATCGCCTGATCGGGCGATTCGGATTCCGTATCAAGTTGATGCTGAAAGAAGGCCATTGCTTCGCTGCGATTGTCGTTCGCCAGGTATTTGAAGAACTGAATGTGTGCGGGATAGAATTCGGTGAACGGCGGTTCGCCCGGGTACTGGAATTGCGGACCAAGTTGCGAACCGTATTCGGCCAGATCACGGGCGAGGGCAAGTTCCGGTTGGCCGGGCGTCAGCGAGCGGGCGAACCGGACGGTCGAGTGAAGGTGCGACACATCAATGTGATAGTTATTGTCAGCGAATAACCATTCGCGACCGGCGATCAACGCTCGCAATGTCGTTACAGGCTCGGCAAACGGCATCCGCTGTACGACCTCACGCCGGATCGATTGAAACAGATCGGCGTGCAGCGTTCTGACCAGCAGTGCAGCGCATTCCGATCGCTGGTCAGGGGTCAAATTCGCAAAGGCCTGATCGAGCGCCGTAATCGTACTGCAGGTTCCGTGAGTCTTCAGCATGATCTGCATCCCCTTAACAGGATGGATCAGCTTGTAGAAGGCCAGGTCAATCAATTCTTCGGATTCTTCGTTCGATTCGAACGGCACGGGTGCCGCCTCGAGTAAATCGCGAATTGGCTGAGTTTCTCGAAGAGCATGGAAATAGACGAAAGCCTGTCCTGGTTTTCTGTCATTCAGCAAAAGTTGTCCAACCTCGCGCGCGGCGGCGACGTAGGCCGCTTCAAATTCATCCCGCTTTTCTGGTGCGATGTCGTCGAACGATGTTGGTCGGTGCAGCGGGGCACCCAGTTCGTGTTTTTTTTTCAGACACCTCGCGTCGAACAGTTTGTGGTATTCGCCCCGTTCGCGCAGGGTGGTCTCAAGTCGTTCGAATACGGCATCGGTACTGCTCGTACGGCGCAGATCCGCGAGTTCGGCAAACATGGCATCGGACATCGGGTGATTCTCCGGTTTGATGGCGATCAGAATTCAATGCCGTCAGAGTAACATTGAAAACGCCGGAAGACCAACGATACGCACCACAGACCTGGCTGGTCTGCATGTCGGCGATATTTCCAGCCACAATCGCATGCGGCCGGTTAATGATCGGCGAGAAATGCGCTGCGACTCGCCATGACTCAAATGGCGAAGTCCGTTTTCCGGCCGAGCAACCGATCTATCAGATCCTGAGGAAAATCGATCGCTTTCGACAATCCGCCGTCACGGTCGGTCGGATTGATCTCGCAATAGGCCGACCACATCCCCAAATGCCGCCATCGACCGGCTCGTTTCGGTTCGGTCGGCAGGACGGGCGTCGTACACCGATTGCAGCTGACCGTCGTGTAACCCTGCGAATGCATCGGGTTGACGATCACTTCGTGGTCGACAAGGTATTGATCGAGCTGTTCATCCGTGAAGTTGGCGAGCGGATTAATGCGAATGCAATTCATTTGCGGGTCGACCGAAAGAATTGGAACGTTGCCCCGTTTGCCGCCTTCCGCCCGACGCAAACTGCCAATCAGGCAATCGAACCTTCCCTTCGCCTGTTGCAATGGATCAATCTTGCGCATCGAGCAGCATTGCTTTTGGCCTTCGGGCGTTAAATACAGGATCCCGAACTCTTTCGTCTGTTCTTCCATCGACTGCCGCGGCTTCAGAGTAATAACATCAAGGCCATACGCGCGCGCGACCCGGTCACGGGTGTCGAGAGTTTCCTGAAAATTGACGCCGGTATCGACGAACAGCACCGGGATTTCCAGATCGTGCGTACCCATGATATGGCACAAGACGCAGCCAGCTCGTTGCATCGCCGACAACGCCGCAACGCGGCCACCGAACACATCTTTCGCCCATCGCAACAAATCGATGGGTGATCGCTCTTCGAATGACTGGTTGAGTTCGCGGAGATCGGCCTGGGTAAATCTCGCCATTGATCCGTTTTTCCTCTGTGTCGCGTGAATTCCTGTGCGTCGTATGAAAATGTGCTGCCGAAAGGAGTGTCACCGAAATCTAGCAGAAATCAGGAATTCGTCGCAACGCAAGTCGTTGCGTCGAAAATCGACAGTCCGGAATTCTGCCACCACAATTATCAGAATATTTTCGCCAAATCATTTGACGACGCGCCAATCTGACCTAGGTTTGGACTATCAGCAGGTGAATGACGCGGCGGGTAAATCGCCATGTTCGTGATTTTCAAGCTGACCCGACTGAAGTCGGAGTGAATTCGGGGTGCAGAGACGTTTCGTGGTCGCCGCAGTGTAGCAACGACAAATCGGGCGTCTCAGATTAATAGTGGTTCGGGTTCCTGGTGCGGAATTCGGGCTCAATGTCGAAAGAGGGAAACGCAATGAACAAGTTCATGAACAGTGTCAAGAATTTCATGGTTTCGGAAGATGGTCCAACCGCCGTTGAATACGCGGTGATGCTGGCGCTGATCGTCGTCGTCTGTATCGCCACCGTCACGTCGATCGGTACCAAGGCCAACGCCAAGTTCCAGGCCGCCGCCGCCGTTCTCTGATCGAGGCGACGACACAAAGTCTCTGGATCCGGCAACCCGGTCGACGAGTTCGACCGGGTTGCTTTGTTGCTCGCGAAAAAAGGAATGAGTGATGTTTCCAATCCTGTTCGATTTGTCCGGTAGCCAGCTTCTCCAGTGGGGATCAGCCGCGTTTGTGCTGTTCATCTGTCTGGTGAACCTGGCCGCAGGACAGCGCCACGGATGCTGATTGCGTCACAAACGTCAGCGAAAGCAGGATGCTTGTCGATCGGTTCCCCCTCAACTCGTTCACGAAAGGTTGTTTCTCATGGATTGGCTTCAAACACTGGTCGCTCACTGGGATCTCACGCTCGTTTCGGCCGTGTTGATCTTCGCTGCTTACATCGATGGCAAGCAGCTTAAAGTTCCTAACTGGATTACATTTCCGATGGTCCTGACGGGCCTGGCCTATCACTGCGTTGCAAACGGCTGGGCCGGTTGTAGCAGCAGTCTGATGGGAATCGGCTGCGGTTTGCTCTGCCTGCTACCACTTTATTCCATCGGCGGGATGGGAGCGGGCGACGTGAAACTGATGGCGGGAATCGGAGCCTGGCTGGGAGCCGCCACAACCTGGAATTCATTCCTCGTCACCATCGTCGTCGGTGCCCTGATGGCGATTGTGATGGTTGTCCACAGTGGAAAGATCCAGCACCATATGACCCAGTTCTTCCACATTGCTTTCGAAATCGTCACGATTCGCGATCCGAACAAGCTGTTCGTCATCGCCAAAGAACGCAAACCGACAATGCACCTGTTGCCATACGGTATTCCGATCTGCATCGGATCGATCATGTACTTTGTGTATGCCGTCGGCTCCGGCTTGATCTGAAATCGGGATTTTAACAATGCGGCCCTCAAGTTTTGCTTGCGGGCCGTTTTTTTTTAACAAAATCATGAAAATCTTCGTTGTCGGCCCTGCTCGCGAAAAACTTGAACTAGGTTTGCATCAGAGGACCGGATTGGAAAGTGTAACGCGTCAGGACCGCTGCATACCTTCTTTCCCTACTTTTCGGAACTGTTCGCGTGATGGATCGGGTACTCGATTGACGAATAAGACCGTATATGGACGGACCAGAGGTTCGTCATACGCGACGAGTGATGTTCGACGATCGGGTTCGGTCAATGGCGACTGCCGAGGCTGGTTCCGGGTGACTTATCTCTGTTGAGAGTCTCCTTCAGGGGCCGTTCGAGTTCATTCGTGGCGGAGAATTAACCATGAAATCGAAACAAATGATGTTGTTCGCCGTTGCGATCGGCTGCGGCCTTGTCGCGATGGTCGGCGCCCAGCAGATCCTGTCCGGAAACAAGCCGGAAGTCCGCGAACAGGTGAAGATTCTGACCTCGCGAGTGGATATCGAGCCCGGAGTGAAGCTCGACAAGACAAACGTCGCCTTCAAGGACTGGCCGGTGGATGCCCTTCCCGAAGGTGCCATTACCAAAGAAGAGGAATATGCCGATCACGCCCTGAGACATCGCGTCACGGCGAATTCGCCAATTTTGACTCGTGAACTCGGCGCCAAAGGTTCCTATGGGGTCAACAGTATGATCCCGAAAGGAATGCAAGTCGTTCCGCTGAGCGTTGATGCGGTGCTGACACACGGTGGCCTGCTGCAAGCCGGAAGCTTCGTTGAAATTACTTGTTCCATCACTCGACAAAGCCAGCCAGGTCAACCTCCCAAACAAATCATCAGAAATGTGTTAAAACGTGTTCAGGTGTTTGCCGTTGGAAACAACACCAGCGCCGGTGACGGTGGTCCCAAAGACGGTAATTCTTCCGAAGTCAAAGTAATTTCGTTCGTCGTCTTTCCCAACCAGGCAAAGCTGCTGAACTACGCGAAGGTCGTCAGCGAAGGCAAGGTCTATATTGCCATGCTTGGAGAAACGGGCGATTCCAAAGAAGAGATTCGTGACTTTGACGAAGAATCGTATGCCGCTGCGGCCAACGACTTGCTGGGTGACAAAGCTCCTGATCCGTTTAGCAACGCGAACGCTCCGGCAACAAATGCCAATCCTGCTCTTCAACAAGACCAGCGCGCGACCGGGTCCAGCTTTGCCGAATACGTCAAGAAGCAACCAGGCATGGCCGATGTCGCGGAACTTGGAAAAAAGCCCACACAGCCAACGTGGAAGATCGAAATCTGGACGGGAAAAGAAAAGAAAGTACACGAGTTTGCACTCCCCGTTCGGGAATTGTCTGAGACAAACGAACCGGAATTGCCAACCCTGGGAACCCAATGGACGGCTCCGATCATGCAATTCTTCAACACTCGCCGAAAGTCGAAAAAGGCAGTCGTTGAAGAAACACGGTCCGAGCCTGTAGAAAAAGCGATTCCCGATTTACCGAACGACAAAAGTGCAGAAAGTCCTGCCGACACGGTTCGGAAGTAGAAACGACGCGGGCCAACTGACGAAGATTGAAAGCGGTCGTTCCAGGGATCGGAACTTCGCTTGCACGACACAATTCGATTGAGAGTCGAGGTACACGGATGTCAACGATTCGACCAGCACACCGCACAGACGCGGGTTGGCAATTGCCAGCCCGTACTTCGTGCGGATTTCCTTTACGGCACAGCAATCGATTTCGTCATCACTGTCGTCACCTTCTCGCCGGGGTTCTGGCGCTCACTGCGGGAATCACCGCACATGCCCAGGATCTTTCAGACTTCGATGGCCCCTCTGCCGGCAGCGCCATCGAGCGGGCGTCGGATACAACTCGTCAGGCACCCTTTGGTCAGTCGGCCACCGTTCAGGCTCCGATCGGTCAGCCGATGTACGGGCAGGCGGCGAATGGTGATCCTTCATCCGAAAGCGTCAGGATCTTCTTGCCCAGGACGAGTATCGATCTGACACAGAATTCATCAAAGATATTTGAATTTCGCCAGCGCCTGTTGTCGGTCGACGGGCACGATGGTCAACTGATTGATGTCCAGCCACTGGGATCGAACGACCTGAACAAACTTCGGGTCCGAGGTCTGCTGCAAGGAGTCACGACGATGATCGTGACCGATGAATCCGGACAGAAGTTCACGGTCGACATTTATGTAGGCGGCGATGCAAGAGAACTTCAGGCGGTACTCAAACGAGCGTTCAAGGATTCTTCGATCCACTGTCAGGCACTCAAAAACGACACTGTCTTGCTGACGGGGTTTGTCACCGACGACCAGACAATCGCTCAGGTGATGGAAGTTGCCAGGACGTATGCGGGGAACGTCATTAACCACATGCGCGTCGGCGGTCCGCAGGAAGTTCAATTACGAGTGAAAATCATCGAAGTCCAACGTTCGAAATTACGAACGTTTGGTATCAATTTTCTTTCACTCACCAAAAGTTCGGTGATCGCCAGTACTCCAGGCCCCATCACGCCCCTTTCCGCGTTTACGAACGGCATTGGCGCTACCCCGACTCTGACAGTGAATCCGACAGGTGGCAATTCGCCGTCGTTTACCGCAGGCATTTCCGGAAACCATTTTGCCTTCGAATACTTTCTTCAGGCACTCAAGGAAGAGGGACTGCTCAAGGTTTACACAGAACCTGTTCTGGTCACCCGCAGCGGCGAAGCATCCGAGATTTCCGACGGTGGCGAGTTTCCCATCCCCGTGCCAGGTGGGCTGGGAACTGTCACGATCGAGTTTCGCGAATTCGGTGTGATCCTGAAATCGCTGCCTCTGGTCGTCAGCCCGACCCGGGTGAAATTGCAGGTGTCGGCGGAAGTGAGCGAAAAGGACGTTGCCAGTGCCGTCACGCTGAACGGTACGTCGGTACCCGGTATCACCAAAAGAAAGGTCCAGTCGGTCATCGACATGAATTTCGGCAACACGATGGTGATGGGTGGACTGATTCTGACTCGCGATGTCGCTACGACGTACAAGACTCCGTTCCTGGGAGAAATTCCCGTAATCGGTGCCGCATTCAGCAAGAAAGTCTATCAACGTTCTGAAACCGAAACAGTGATCCTGATCACGCCGGAATTTGGCAGCAGCATTCCATCGGGACAGATTCCCCCCGGTGGCCCCGGCCAGAACACAGTCGAACCCACTGACAGGGAACTCTACCTGGGCGGATTGATCGAAGTTCCCAAATACGGAGCCGATTGCGGGCCGGACTGCCGTACGGAATGGCCGACACGATACCAGGGGAATTCGAACTTCGACGCCGGTGCTCGTGTTGGACCAGCGATCAACCCTTCGCCAACGATCCCCACGGGCCTGATCGGACCGCGCGGCGATCGGTCTGGAAATTCGGTTCCGCCAGCCCCGAGTCAGGACGGAGTCTCGCGGCGGTCCCGAAATGGAACAAACCCGTCAGCCGGATCGCGTGAGGTGGTTTCGACGAAGTCCCGGATGGAAAAGCCCGCCAACGATCCCGACGCGGTTCGCCCTGCCGGTTTCAAACGCTCGCAAAATGCAGATCGTGCAAAAGAAAAGAAACGGTCTGCGACGATCGACGACGACACCTGGGATTCGGGCGAATTCATTCGTCCGAAAGCCGAAAAGAGATTCGACAAATAGACGACGATTGATGTTCGGTACCTTTGAAACGGGCCGTATTCCCGCTGACGACACTCGCAGAAATACGACTCGTTGTCCTTGAAGTTTGAAAGACCGAGGTTTTTT
>JANXOO010001553.1 GCA_025353525.1 Schlesneria sp.
GGTTTCTGGTTGATTCGATTTTCGAATGACGTACCCTCCCAAAGATGCGATTATTTTGACCATCGCGTTCAGGGATGGGGGCGTCCGAGGAGGTTGTTTATGTTGAAGGGTCATGTAGACCGATTTCCATTCGCGCGGTTCAAAGACCGCTTCGCAACTCATGTCCGGACACTCACGACTGAGGTGACAGAGGTAGAGTACCTTCCAGGCAACGTTGGTGTAAACGGCCAGACAATTGAATAACCGACCAACACGCTTTTAGGACTTACGATGATTTTATTCACTCTCTTGTGACAGGCAGTTTCCGATTTGAGATGCTGAGAATGACTCTTTTCAGGCCGCAATCTGAAGAAAACCCTTCTCCCGATTGACCCCGCCCCCTCAATTTGTGATGATCTTCGTCCGGTTTGAAGAAATCGCGGCAAAAACGGTTCAGCGAATCGTTGGTGCGACCGATTCCCCTGACCAACTTCTTCCGGAATTTCAGGAGAGTTCCGGTTCGTTCGGGTCAAGACCCGGATGTTTCTGTGTCGCAGTCGATTCATGGATGGAATTCCTTGTCGCAATGAGTGCTGACATCGGGTTCGTTTCGAGTTCATGGATTGACATTATTTTCGCGTCGGCCACCGCTGGCACCAAGCTGGAAAGAGAGCGTTTTGATGGAGCACCTGGGCAGGCATGTTATTATCGAGTTGTGGGGCTGTGGTGATGCGATCAACGACCGGGGGCTGGTGGAACGTGCGATGAGAAACGCCGTTCACGCCGCGAACGCGACCTTGCTCAATCTCTTCATTCATGAATTCAGTCCGCAAGGAGTGACCGGAGTTGCGGTGCTTGCGGAATCCCACCTGTCGATCCATACCTGGCCGGAATACGGATATGTCGCTGCCGATGTCTTCACGTGCGGTTCGACGACGAAGCCCGAAGCTGCTGCCGAAGTACTTCGCGTCGAATTCGGCGCAACCAACGCTGATATCAGGGAACTGGAACGAGGTGTCATGCCCGCCTCGATGGCTCAGGGTCGCCCGCGAGAATTTGCAAACGCCTGATGCCGTGGTCATCCCGAAAAGCTCCGATCCAGGTCGCTCGAAACGTGGATGTCATTTGGCGGACACAGCCAGCATTGCACCGGCAATTTCTTACTGCTTCTGAATCCGGATCATACCTTGAATACTGACCGACCGACTGAAGATCACGACGATTGCGTTCACGGTGCGTCCGGGACAGGCGGAACCCCGTCGCCGATTGACAAAAAACTTCCCACGGTCGATCTGCCTCGCATGGAACGCGCCGTTCGCGAGATCCTGGCCGCCGTCGGTGAAGATCCGGATCGCGAGGGACTGCTCGAAACACCTGCCCGTGTCGCCCGGATGTACGCCGAACTCTTTATGGGCCTGCACCTCGATCCCGGACGGCACCTGAAACGCGTCTTCGCAGAGCAGTACGACGAACTGGTCCTTGTCCGGGATATCTCGTTCAACAGTATGTGCGAACACCATTTGTTGCCATTTATCGGAGCGGCTCACGTCGGTTATCTGCCTCGTGGCAAGGTCGTCGGGCTTTCCAAACTGGCTCGCGTTGTCGAAGAAGTGTCGCATCGACCTCAAGTACAAGAGCGGATGACCCATCAGATTGCCGACCTGATTCAACAGGAACTCGACCCGAAAGGGGTCGTCGTCGTCCTCGAAGCGGCTCATTCGTGTATGACCATTCGTGGCATCCGCAAACCTGGCAGCCTGACAATCACCAGCGCCGTGCGGGGACTTTTCAAAACCAATCATTCCAGTCGCGCGGAAGTGATGGCGTTTATCCAGGGAAGACGCAGCGACCTGCGCTAAGGCCACCGGCAGCGTCAATTGCAAAACGGGGACTGGCTCCAGGTCTTCCTGGTGCCTGTCCCCCTTTTGCAATTCCTCAATTCCTTTTGCAATTAACGCTTCAGAGAAGTTCGGGTTCCTGATAATCGACACGCATCAGGTACAGTCCCTGCGGCGGTGCTGTTTCGCCCGCTTGAGTTCGGTCACCCGTTTCAATGATGCGCCGCATGTCGTGGGGCGTCCAGCGGCCCCGTCCGATATGGATCAGTGTACCGACGATGGCCCGAACCATGTTGTACAGAAACCCGTCCGCTTCGATGTCGAAGAAAATGAATAACGGGTCGGGCGACATCGGGTCGGGGGCCATCGGAAGAATTGAGCCGGGTTGATTCGGTTGCGAATGAAACGGAGCGTACGACGATTCCCATGCGGTCCATCCCGCTGATCGAATCACCGACGCGTGAAACACCGTGCGAACGCTGGACGAACGGTTGGGCCACTGCGATTCGAAACAGCGAAAGTCGTGTTTACCAATCAGGTTCCGGACCGCCGCATTCATCGCATGCTCGTCCAGCCGGGTCCGCTGCCAGAGTGTCGCGTTTCTGAGAAACGGTACGCGGATCGGATTGTTGTGAATGACATAGCGATACCATTTTCGTTTGGCATCGTATCGCGCGTTGAAACCTGGTGCCGCTTCGATCACGTTCCGGATCACGATGTCATCAGGAAGGTAACGGGCCAGACCGTGGATGAACCCGTGACACGGTGTGGTCGAACTTGTGGCGAAGCTGATCACCTGGCCAGCAGCATGGACCCCCGAATCTGTCCGCCCCGAGGCGACCACTTTGATCGGTTCGCCGGTGAATGTAGCGAGTGCGCGTTCGACCACTTCTTGCAGTGTTCGTCCGTTCGGCTGTATTTGCCATCCGCAATAATTCGTACCGTCGTAAGCGAGCGTCATCTTCAACGTGCGTTGCGAATGTCCGGTGTCGTGACCATCAGGAATCGAGGATGAGTTTTCGGTTTTCAGTGTTCGGTTTTCAAAAAAGAGTCTGATGGCAAAACAGTCGCGTCCGCCGCCGGACATTTCAATTGTCTGGCATGGCGAAAACTCGATTGCATTCGCGAATACCCGATTGTTGCTTACCTGAGATATCCTGCGACTTCGGCAATTTTGGTGGCTGCGGCATCGATTTCTTCCCGTGTGGTCAGGCAACTGAGTGTCAGACGGAGTGCCGAACGATAGACGTCGCTCGTTAACCCCATTGCAACAAGGATCGGCGTCGGCTCGATCGAACCGCTTGCACAAGCACTCCCCAACGAGCAACAGATTCCTTCGAGATCGAGTGCCACGAGCAATGCTTCTCCGTCGACACCAGGAAACGAAATATTGAGCGTATTCGGCAGTCGTGCAGCGGCGATCCCGTTGACGATCGCCGGTGCAGCGAGTTCCTGCAGCCGTGATTGCAAATAGTCACGCAGCGATGACACGTGCCTGGTCCTTTCTGCACGTGATCGATGCCACAGGTCGAGCGCTTTTGCCATGCCTGCAACCAGAGGAACCGGTTCTGTCCCGGCACGGCGCCCTGTTTCCTGCAATCCTCCCACTGCAAATCCCGAAGCGAGTTTGACGCGATCACGGACGAGCAAACCGCCAACTCCACGCGGACCGTGAAACTTGTGAGCACCAAAACTGAGTGTCGTTGAACCGAGTTTACCAAAATTCACGGGAATCTTGCCAACCGCCTGGACCCCGTCCAGATGGACTCCGAACCCGTTCCGCGTCGCACACTCGATCAAAGGTTCGATATTCTGGATCGTTCCGGTCTCGTTGTGAGCAAGTATGACGGCAGCGAATCGGACATCGTTTCCATGATGTTCGTCAAACTCCATCACATTCGCCGGAAAAAGGCCCGATTCATCAACGGGCAATCTCTTGAGAACCCATCCCTGTCGCTCACGCACGCGGCACGCTTCCAGATTCGAAGGATGCTCGCCCGGCGAAACCAGGATCGTTCCGGCATGCCCTGCTGTCAGACCGAACACTGCCAGGTTATTGGCTTCAGTTCCGCCGCTTGTAAAAAGAAGCTCGGATGGCGAGGCACCAAGTATGGCCGCAATCTGTTCACGGCTGTCTTCGAGGACTCGTCGTGCGGTCCGGCCCAACCCGTGCCGACTGCTCGGGTTCCCGTACGAATCTCGCGTGTGCCTCGAAACCGTCTCGATGACTTCAGGCAATGGCTGCGTCGTGGCGTTATTGTCGAGGTAGATTGGTGACACAAATCGACTCAAAAAAACAGAGCTTCGGGCTCCCAGGCTGTTCCGTCATATTACATTATACCTGTGCATCGAAGAATCGCACGAATGACGAACGGCAGAAATCAGCCGCTGATGATCGAGCGATCCGCGTTCGCGAAGACTTGCGTGCTGATTGAATCAGGGCAAAAATCGCAATCGCTCGTCAGCAGCAGGCAATCGGCACGTCTCTTTTTTCCCGAACAAACGGTATCGGTACCGGGCAACCAGCGAGTAGCCGAGATTCCTCAGCGGCATTGGAATCAGCCAGATCAGCCAGCCGACGACTTGCCAGCAAAAATCAAGTCGCGATAGGACTCGTACGACGGCCGACGATTTGCGGTACGAGCGACCGTTGACCCACAAAACGACCGTATTTAAATCAGTGGCATCCGTCGCCGACAACAGCGTCCGGGCCGTTTCACCCTGAAGAGGCGCAAACTGAAAGAGACCGCGCCGGTCACGAATCAGGACGAAATCGACCGACCAGTTGCACAGCCCGCAGACACCGTCAAAAAACAGGATCTGCCTGACCGCTTCGACCTCGCGATTGTCGATCCCGACCGTGGTATCGGGCACAGCATTCAGAGCCGCCGGAATGGTACTCATGGCGTCTTCCTTCGAACTGCCTTTCACTTCTTTTTCGGACGACCCCGCGTTTTGGTTGCCGCCGGGGAACCGGCCGAACTCCGAGTCTTCCTGGCAGCGACATCCCGTTTTGACTTCTGCTGCATCTGCTCATAAATGGAAGGTCGGTTCTGGGATTTCGCAAGCGTTTGTGCGGGCAGATCCGTAACACACTGGTTAGCGAGTTTGACAATCAGGTCGTGACACTGGTCTTGGCGCGGAGTCCACGGAAAGAGCGCCTTCTTCATCCCGTGCTGCTGCATTTCGTACGCAACCTGAGTCAACTGCTCAGCGACTTTTTTCAACGACTCTGCTGTACTCAACACGATCTCGGCACTGACCCAATTGTATGTCACTGGCACGCTCGTTCTCCCTCTTGAAAAGCCAACAACACTACAATAGCTGCGCCAGCCGATTTTGTCCCCTCCAGACACAGGAACGTGTTTCGGCAATTTCCGCAGGAATCGGCTTTCGAGGTTTGTTTCATTCTGTACTGCAATCGGTATATTCCGCTCGTGGTCCGGATTGAGGTTTCGTTTGTGATCTTTTTCCGCGTCATAGGCTAAAACGCCGGCATCGCGGACATTTTCAGTCATCACAGGATGTGTCAATGACCTGATTTCAAACCAGGCGCGGTATAAATCACGATCCCGAATTGATTCCAGACGTTTCCCAATCGACACCCGGCAAAGGATCTTCGCGATGAAAACAGCAACAGGATGCACGGTCATTTCCAATGGATCGGTCATTATCGGGTCGGGGGCGAAACCGATTCCCGATGCGATGGTGATTGTACGGGATGGTCGGATCGAATACGTCGGACCGGCGAAGCAGGCACCACCCGTTGAACCGACCGCTTCGACGATTGACGCATGCAGCGGAACGATCATGCCAGGTTTGATCGAATCGCATTTCCATGCGACCTATTTCAACATCGAAGCACTCGAAGATCTGGATATCAAATATCCGGTCGAATACGTCACAATTCTTGCCGCGTGCAATGCGAAGTTGGCGCTTGAATGTGGATATACGTCCGCTCGCAGCGGCGGAAGTTTGTTCAACGTCGATGTCTGGCTGAAAAAAGCTCTGGAAGCTGATCTGGTTCCAGGACCGCGACTGGCGGCCAGCGGTCGCGAAATCTGCGGCGTTGGCGGATTGATGGACTGGAATCCCGACTTTCGCAAGATCGGAATGGAAGGTCTGGTGCTGCTCGTCAACGGTGCCGACGAAGCGCGGGCTGCCGTTCGCAAGCTGGTCAAGGACGGAGTCGAGTGGGTGAAGACATATCCGACAGGCGACGCCGCGTCGCCTGATGCCAACGACCATCACACGTTGTGCATGACGTTTGAAGAAATGAATGCCGTGGTATCAACCGCTCACAACCACGGACTGAAAGTGACCGGGCACTGTCGGGCGACCGAAGGGATCAAGAACGCCCTGCGCGCAGGATACGACACGCTGGAACACGGCACATTCGTCGATGACGAGGCTGTCGAAATGATTCTGCGAAAAAACACTCCAGTCATTCCGGCCTTGTATTTTGAACTGGCCAGTATCGAGCGCGGTCCCGAATTCGGTCTGCCACCACGCGTCATCGACGGGCACAAAGAGACACTGGAAGGCGGATCACTGAGCGCCCGGAGAATCATCGAGTCGGGTGGAAGGGTCGGAATGGGCGGTGACTACGGCTTCGGCTGGAACCCGCACGGGCAGTATGCTCGCGAACTGTCATTTTTTGTGAATTACGTCGGCTTCACACCGCTGCAAACGCTGACGTGCGCCACGAAAACGGGAGCCGAAATTCTGGGCCGCGATCACGAGCTCGGGACACTGGAAACAGGAAAGCTCGCCGACATTCTGGTCGTTGACGGAGATGTTCTGTCGAAGATTTCGCTGCTGGAAGACCGACAGAATCTGATCGCCGTGATGCAGGGCGGGATTGTGAAAGCAGGACGACTCGCATGACGCGGTTGCTCGCATCCATTCCGGATACATCCACGTCACGAGACCGAAGATCCTGGGTCAACGATTCGTTTAGACCAACGGCATTCAGTGACACTTTCAGCCTGGCTCCTTCTCGGCTCGCCACCACAACGAAAACGATGCGGGCTGGGCTTCGGAATTACCATTGATCTTTGGCTTCACGTCTCCCTGAATCAACGCGACAAAATTGGCGATTCACCAAAAGTCAACAAAATATTCGTATTTACGATCAGAACTGTCCGGCTATAAGTCAAATAGGTGACGCTGTTTAGGTGACTCATCAATCGTGTTTTGCTGAAAACCGGGTGTGAGCGCCTGGAAAATAGGGGTTTTCTCGAATAGTGTGACGCTCAGAATTTGCTGGATCTCGGCCAAGGTTCGATCTTCGATTTTGAGTTCGCGCTTGATGATCGCGAGCATCACGTAGACGCTCACGGCAACCCAAACTTGCGTTCGCACCGCATTGTCGGTGTTGCCCAAGAACCGTTTGATTCGCAGGTTCTGCTTGATCCATTTGAAAAACAATTCCACTTGCCAACGACAACGGTACAGGTCGGCGATGGTCAGTGCGGGGAGAGAAAAGTTGTTGGTTAAGAACACGAACCGACGGTCTCGCTCTGCATCGTAGAATGCGATGCGCCGTAGCGACTCGGGGTACAGCTTCGACGATTTGACTCCATTCACTCCAATTGTTTGGTCGCTGCGCAGGCCCGTTTCCTTGTCGATGATCTGATAGCTGCGACGCGTATAGTCCATATTCTTTTTCGACCGGGTTACAAAAAACGCCGCGTGTTTTGTCAGACTGTAAAGTCGCCCAAAATCGACGTAACCACGATCCATCATGTAGAAGGCACCAGCCTCGATCGGCAAGTGATCCAACACAGAGACATCGTGCGTTTTCCCGTGTGTAATACGAATAAAGCAGGGAATGTTGCCGCGCAGATCGATGAGCGTATGAAGCTTGACCGCTCCTTTTTTGCGTCGAAATTTTGCCCACGGAAACAGGCTCAAGCACAGGTCGATGGTCGTCGAGTCGAGTGCATATGCCGTGTGTTCCAACGCGGTTCCAAATTTGTCCCCTGCGTACAATTTGCGAGCGTGTGCAATCAACACTTGGGCAAAGTCGGCGAAGATTCTCCAATCGTGTGTGCGGTTGGCGTCGGCCAGAGTACTCCGCGAAATCCGACTCCGAAATCCCGAGTGATAGAGTTTGGCTTGAACAGCGCGAAGGCAGGTTTCGATGTCGCGTAAGCTCTCGCGAAACGTGAGTTGCCCGAACGCTAAACACAGGAACTGATCCCGGCACGAAAATCCGCGAGCACGTTTCTCTCCGTCGTAGCGGCGAACACACGTGTTGAATTCGTGTCGCGGAAAAAACTCCATGAACTGCGCAAATACCAACTTTTCGACGACCACAAAATATTCCCGGATGGTTGAAAATCGAATTCAACCAGGGATTTTTACGGTCGAAGTTGGAATCGTGCGCGCCCATTTTTTGATTTATGCTTCTATTCTTCAAACAGTTATGGAAAATTCCGTTAAAGTTAGCCGGACAGTTCTGAAAGCTGACGACTATTTGGCGTTTGTCAATCTGATGCCAGAGTCCAACGAGCGATTACCGATGCGACTTGTCGGATATTGTTTGTTGACGAACCACTTTCACTTGATGCTTTGGCCGTTGGAGGATGGAGATCTGAGTCGCTGGATGCA
>JANXOO010000008.1 GCA_025353525.1 Schlesneria sp.
CAAGTGAAGCTCTTGGCGACACTTCCGCCATAGGGGTTGCTCGCGGTGACTTGAACGGCATACGGACTGGTTGCCGCCGCACCCAGGGCAATTGTCCCGCTGATCAATCCCGATGTGGAATTGATCGTGACGCCCCCAGGCAAACCAGTCGCGGAATAAGTCAGCGTGTAGCCTCGCGGATCTGTCGCCTGCGTCTGTAGTGATGGTTGCGATCCGTCAACTCCCGATTGATTGCCGATCGAAGTCATGGCCGGATTTTGGGCCTTGACGGTCCAGGTAATATTTTTTGTGAGGCTTCCGCCGTACGGATCACTCGCCGTGACGTTTGCCGTGTAGGAACCAGTGACTGCGTCACCTAAGGTGATCGTTCCGCTGATGATTCCCGCTGCGTTGATCGACAATCCAGGCGGTAGTCCGCTGGCAGAATAGGACAATGCGTAGCCGTCTGGATCGCTGGCCCCGATCGATTGGGAGTAGCTCGATCCTTCAATGACTGTCTGGTCGGCAAGCGTGATCACCGGATTTTGGGCCACGACCGTCCAAGTAAAACTGGAACTCGCGCTCCCTCCAAAGGGGTTGTTGACGGTGAGGTGAACCGTGAATGAACCGGTTACTGCGGTACCTGCGGCAAACGTTCCCGTGATCAATCCCGTTTGAGTATTAAGCGTCAAACCGGACGGTAATCCGGTGGCGGAAAAGGTCAGCGGATAATTTCCAGGATTCGTTATGTTGATTTGGAAGGAAGCCGACGTTCCTTCGATACCCGACTGATTGACGGGAGTGATTGCTGGATTCTGAGCCGTAACCGTCCACGTGAAGTTTGCGGTCGCGCTGCCGCCGTACGGATTGCTCGCCGTCACATGGACGGAGTAGGGAACACTTGTCGCATCACCTAAAGCAATCGTTCCGCCGATCGCACCCGTAGTTGAATTGATCGTGATACCAGCGGGCAGGCCGCTCGCTGAATACGTTACTCCGTAGACAGGATCGGTCGCATGAGCTTGCAGAGAAACAGTCGATCCGTCAACGCCAGTCTGATTGCCGATGGCGCTGATCACTGGATTCTGAGCGCGGACATTCCAGGTGAAACTCGAAGTTGAATTCCCGCCGTAGAGATTGCTCGCCATAATCTGAACGACGTAAGGTCCGGCAACTGCATCGGTCAAGTCGATGGTTCCGCTGATCAGGCCCGTACTCGTGTTAATCGACAGGCCGACGGGCAGCCCGCTGGCTCCGATCGACACACCATAATTCGCAGGATCGGTTGCAACAATTTGCAGCGAAACGGCCGATCCCTCGACGGTGGTTTGAGTGCCAATTGGCGTAATCACCGGGGCTCGTGCGACGACACCCCACGTCATCGTATACGACGCCTGATTTCCAACGGTGTCGTGCACCTGGATCGTGACGACCCACCCATTGGGTTTAAGCGCTGCAATTCCTGAGGCAACTGCGCCAGTGATCAACCCCGTTTGAGGATTGATGGACAATCCGTTGGGGAGCCCATCAAAACCACCCGCAGAATACGTTAATGGATAGTTTTGCGGATCGGTTGCGAGGATTTGCACCGAAACCGTCGCGCCTTCGACACTCGACTGATCGGAAGTGGAACCGAATTCAATCGCTGTGGAATTCACGTTCCAGGTGAAATGGGAATCGGAGATTCCCGTACCCACCAGATCTCCGACTTCGACCGTGACGTCAAACGAGTGATCAACTCGATAATCGGGAGGCTGGGGAACCACGTCCAACAATGTTCCACTGATCACGCCCGTGTTTTCGTCGATCGTTAGTCCGGGCGGCAAGCCGAAGGCATGGTAGAACATGCCATAGTTCGCCGGATTCGTCGCGACGATTTGAAGCGAGACCGTTTGCCCTGCAAAGTTTGTCTGCGTGTTCGTTGAAGCGATGACCGGTGCGACGGTTTGGACGTACCACTGAAACGGGACCGTTGTCGTTCCGCCATGTGTATCGGTTACCGTGATAGAAACAAATTGCGTTGTTTGAGCCGCTGCGGCACCATAAGGAACCGTTCCGCTGATCAATCCCGACTGAGGGTCAATCGATAACCCTCCGGGAAGCGGACTGGCGGAATAGTTGAGGGCATAGTTTTGGGGATCGGTGGCAACAATCTGTAAGGAAACCTGAGACCCTTCAACAGTTGTTTGAGAATCGATTGGAGTGACGACCGGTTTCGCTGAAACATTCCAAGAGAAACTAAGAACGGAAGCTCCGTTGTAGCCATCCTCCACATGGATCTCAACGGAAAATGGTGTGCTGCTCGCGGCACCAGCGGCAATCGTACCGCTGATCAATCCCGTGTGGGAATCGATGGTCAATCCTGATGGCAAACCATAAGCAAAAAACGTCAGCGGGTGGTTCGCAGGATCGGTTGCGACGACTTGCAGAGAAATTTGCTGACCTTCGCCGCCGATCTGGTTGTTGATCGGCGTAACAATTGGATCGCGGGCCTTGACCACCCACGAAAAATCGCGTGATGTCGATCCGCCATAAGCATTGCTGACCAGGACGGTGACAGGATAAGTCGTTGGCGCGTCTCCCACATTCACTGTGCCACTGATTAACCCCGTCGCGTTAATCGACAACCCCG
>JANXOO010000050.1 GCA_025353525.1 Schlesneria sp.
ACCGTAATCATGCGTCCGCGCGGTGTTCGCTGGATAAAACCGACACGCAACAGGAACGGTTCGACTTCGTCTTCCAGCGTATCGGGTGGCACATTCATCGTGTGCCCGATGGCAGACAAGCCTGCCGGGCCCCCGGTGAAAACCGAGACCAGCGTCTGTAGATAGCGGCGATCCTGAGCTTCGAGCCCTACGGAGTCGACTTCCAGCATCGCCAGTGCATTGTCGGCGGCAACCTTGGTGATGTGCCCTTCCGGTTCGCGGACGGTCGCGAAGTCTCGGGTCCACCTCAGCAGGTTATTCGCTTTTCGCGGCGTCCCACGACTGCGATCAGCAATCAGCCGCGCCGCTTCATCGACAATGACCGTTCGCAGTTTTTTCGAATTGCGATTCACAATTTCAGTCAGCTCGGCCAGATCATAAAAATCGAGATGCTCGCGATGGACGAATCGATCACGGAGCGGTGCGGTCAGCATCCCGCTACGCGTCGTCGCACCGATGATCGTAAACGGCTTCAGTTTCATATTGATCGTCCGCGCGTTCAGTCCCTCGCCCAGTACGATGTCGACCCGAAAATCCTCCATGACGGGATAGATGAACTCTTCAACGGCGGGCGGCAGGCGGTGAATTTCGTCGATGAACAATACTGATCCGTAACTGGCATTCGTCAGATACGACAGCAAATCTTTTGGTGCCATCAGCGACGGGCCGGAAGTGATCTGGCATTCGGTTCCCATCTCGCGAGCCAACGTCATGGCCAACGTCGTTTTTCCCAACCCCGGCGGACCGTCGAACAGAATATGCCCCAGCGGTTCTTTGCGTTTGAGCGTCGCATCGAGCACGATTTTCAGGCGATCGACGACTTTCTTTTGCCCGACGACTTCGTTCAGTTTTTGCGGACGCAGTTCGTCGTCGAACTTGTCATCGTCCGGATTAAATTCGCCTTCGGGCGCAACGGGAAGCGCCAGGATACGTTCTTCGTCCGCTGCTCCACCTTCGATGACTTTCTTCCGTCCCATCAGACTGCGATCCATCTGTTGTCAAACTTTTTGTCCGGACGAGGAAACCTCGTACGACAATTCGTCAATTCGCCGATTACCGTCAAACGAATGTATCGACGAATCCCGGCGGATGACAGTCACGAAGGTTCATAACGTTCCGCAATTCCACGCAAAACCGACTGACTTCGCGGTGTGTGTCTGCGTCTGCTCTTGTCTTCCGGCCCAAAGAGGCCATCCACAC
>JANXOO010000056.1 GCA_025353525.1 Schlesneria sp.
CCTGATCGCCCGCACCGCCGACGACCGGCACGCCTTTTTTCAGGCCGAGCAATTTGGCGGCCGTATCGGTCAATACGCCGGTGACATCTTCAGATTCAAAGACTTTTGGCAGTGCCGAGATTTTGATGTCCAGCCGATCGATCAGGGGTTTGCACCACTGTCGAGCACGGACATCGAGCAACAGTGTTCCGGATGCGTCGCTGACATCAGTCGCAAATTCTTCCGTCAACCGGAATCTGATGTAATCTTTTGGCAACAGGATATGAGCAATCCGGGAGTAGTTTTTGGGTTCGTGGTTTTTCAGCCAGACGATTTTGGGAGCGGTGAATCCTGTCAGAGCCGGATTGGCCACCATTTCGATCAGCTTGGCGCGACCGCCAACTTTGGACTCAATATCCGAGCATTCCTGGGCTGTACGCTGGTCGTTCCACAGGATCGCAGGTCGAATGACAGCATTCTGTTTATCGAGGAACACGCTGCCGTGCATTTGGCCGGTCAGGCCAATCCCGGCGATATCGTCCGGTTTGATCTTGCCGGTTTTCATAACCTTTTTGATCGTCGTCTGAGTCGCTTCCCACCAGTCTTCGGGATTCTGTTCAGACCAGCCGGGCTTGGGGGAATCGAGCGTATACTCGGCATTCGCTGTGGCGAGAATTGTGCCATCCTCGTGCATGGCAATCGTTTTCGTACCACTCGTGCCAATATCGATCCCAAGAAATACGGCCATCGTTTGCGGTTCCTTGATCTGTATAAAGATTCGTTCGGCGAAATGATTTCGACGGACGCAGTTGAGACTCGACGACGACCTGTCGATCGATCCTCGCAGTTATAAGTCGTTTAAGCCATTGGCGTTGTGTGAACGCCAGCGTATTCAAACCCGAGATCGTCGATCCATCAATAGCCTAGCATCGTATCACATTGCGTTGCTGCTCGCCACGCAGTGAGAAACTGACAGAATCGATTCAACGCAGGTCGCCACGATCGACAGAACCCACTCACTTAACCGTCACCAATTACCCAAACCGGGGCCTTGAGACGTCGTTGGGAGACAGGCACGTGGCTGTTGTTGACGGCAAGTTCATTTTTACAGGTCATTGCCGTTGTGATCGCTACAACTCGCAATTGTGCAACCTTCCGTAAAATTTCCGCGGTTCCGCCGAATTCGCCAAACTGTTTTTGACGCACTGGATTCAAAGCGTGAGCTAGAGATTTGAGTATGTGCGCATTGATTGCATTTGCGCCCCCGCCTTCGGGTCGCGGTCTTATGCTGGTCAATTGAAATACGATTGTTGTCGGAGAGACTCAATGAAATGGTTTCGGGATATGTCGATCAGTTGGAAACTGACATCGATGGCAGTATTTACCTGCTTCATGGTGCTGCTGGGCACGACCGTTGCCTTTTCGATTTTTGACCATCGAATGACAAAAGCCGGAATGATCGAAAGTTACTCGATTTCAGCGGAAGTCTTTGGTCGAAATTGTCAGCCGGCGCTTCTGTCGTCGAACGCAGAAGACGCGACGACAGTGCTATCGTCGCTGAACCTCGATCCGCAAGTCTCGCTCGCCTGCCTTTATGACGCCGACGAAGTTCTGTTGGCATCGTTTCGACGCGAAGGGAACACCGTTATTTCACTGGACCAGGTGCGTCCATTCGACAGAAGTTTCGCCAACGATGGTTATTTGCATTTGATTCGTCCGGTCAAGCGTGGCGCCAGAATTATCGGCCACATTTACTTGCGTGTTGGTCTGGATAATCTCTGGAACCGGTTGTCCGATCAATTGCGGCTGGCCATCGTGGTGTTGTGCATCAGTTCAATTCTGTCGATTGCTCTCGCCGCGCGTCTGCAGCGGGTCATTTCACAGCCGATTTTAAGGCTGGTGGAAGTGGCTCACAAAGTAACTCAAAGCGGAGATTACTCGTTGCGCGCCGAACGAGATTCAAGCGACGAACTTGGCGAACTTGTCAGCGAATTCAATCAGATGCTGACCGTGATCGAAAGTCGTACCGTCGAACTGTCACATCATCGGGAAAACCTGACAGAACTCGTTCATGCGCGGACTTCAGCACTCGAAAAGAAATCCGAAGAAGCCATGGCAGCTTCGGTTGCCAAAAGCGATTTTCTCGCCAACATGAGCCACGAAATCCGAACTCCGCTAAATGCCATTATGGGTTACACGGATCTGCTCTGTCGTGACTGGAGCGATTCGCCTGAGGAGCGCAACGAGATGCTGAAAGCCGTTCATTCCAGTGGCCGGCATCTGATGACTGTCATCAATGATATTCTCGATCTCTCGAAAATCGAATCGGGCCGCGTCGATCTCGAGCTTCAGCCCGAATCGCCACACAATATCCTTTCTGATGTCGTTTCGCTGATGCGAGTTCAATATCACGAAAAGAATCTGACCCTGGACTACAACTGGGAAGGGTTGGTTCCGGTGACAATCCAGGCCGACGGTGTGCGATTGAGGCAAGTCCTGATCAACCTGCTGGGCAATGCAAAGAAATTTACGTTGGTCGGAGGCGTCAGAATGATCGCTCGGGTCGAAGGGGAAGCGACTTCGGCAAAGCTGATCGTCAATGTGATTGACTCGGGAGTTGGCATACCGTCAGACAAACACCATCAGATCTTTGAACCGTTTATGCAGGCCGATAATTCGGTGACACGAAAGTATGGCGGTACGGGACTTGGACTGTCGATCAGCCGCCGGCTGGCCCGGCTGATGGGCGGAGATATTTCTGTCGAAAGTTCTCCAGGGGCCGGTAGTGATTTCCGTTTGTCGGTTGCGACGGGCGATCTTTCTCGCGTCGTGTTCAACTCGATGCAAGCCATTTCAGATCTCATCCCGCACTCATCCCTGGGCCAATCGCCGTCTGTCGAAATCCCTATGCTGACCGGTTTGCGCGTATTGCTGGTCGACGATGGCGATTCGAATCGCAAGCTCATTTCCCTGATCCTGAAGAGGGTCGGGGCAGAACTGACAGAAGCGGTCAACGGCAAAGAAGCATGCAAGCTTGCGTTGGGCGGCAATACGTACGATGTCATTTTACTTGACATGCAAATGCCCGTGATGGATGGGTACACGGCAGCAAAAACGATGCGCGAAGCCGGTCTTGCGACAACAATCATTGCACTGACAGCCCACGCAATGAAAGAGGATCGCCACAAATGTATGGATGCCGGTTGTTCGGACTATCTCGCGAAGCCCGTGAGTGCCGATGAATTGCTGGACCGTATGAGAACGATTTACGAACTGTTGTACGCTGCTCCGTCAACGCGAGTTGAGAATTCACGAGTTCAGGAACCGATTCGATCGAAACTTCCAATCGAAGACCCGGAATTCGCTGCAATCGTCGTCGATTTCATTCCGGCCTTGCGTCGCGAAGTCGATCGATTGGCGAACGGGGTTCGCAGCAGGGATCCGGTCGAAACTCTCGCTTCATCGCACTGGATCAGAGGTGCTGGCGGAACGGCCGGATTCGGCTGTTTTACGATTCCTGCCGGCCAGATTACGACAGCCGTTCGGTCGAATACCTGGACAGATGTTGATCGGTTGTCGATTGCCATTCAGGACTATGCTGATCGTCTCGAAATGCCCGAAATTCCGGAACTCGTCGAAGTCTGAAACCTCACCCGATATTTGCCTGTTTCGCCTCCACTGCAACGAAAGATTTCCGATGTCAACCGCCACTTTGCAAGTTGAAGAGACTGCCTCACAACGGGCACCCTCATTCCAGTACGCTCAACATGAGCAGTGCATCGCAATCGATACCGCGTGGCAATTGCCACACGAGAAAATCGAGCAAAGCCGGATTCTGATCGTCGACGACGAAGAATTGAATATTCGGGTCGCTCACAAATATCTTCGCTCGTGGGGCTTCAATCAGGTCGTCACTTCGACCGATCCTGAAGAAGTGATCGGTTTGATCAGACAGGAACGGCCCGACCTGGTATTGCTCGATGTCATGATGCCCGGCATCAGCGGACTCGATCTGTTGAAAATGTTGCGTGCCGATCCGGCGACAAGATATCTTCCGGTGATCATTTTGACCGCGCATTTTGAAGAAGAGGTCAAGCGTGAAGCACTCAGGCTCGGTGCTAACGACTTCCTCTCGAAGCCGATCGATTCATTCGAATTGCTTCCCCGTGTTCAGAATCTGCTCGAGCTTCGGGTTCACCAGAAATGGCTCGAACAAACCTCCGGGCGACTCGAAGCCGAAGTGCAGCGCCGGACGTCATCATTGCTGGCGGCAGAGCGACACATCATACAGTGCCTGGCCCGTGCTGCCGAATTCCGCGACAACGATACAGGACGACACGTCATTCGCGTCGGGAAATACGCTGCGCTGATTTCCCGCGTTCTCGACCTGGGCGAGAACTACGCGAACACGATCGAACAGGCTGCCAAGCTGCACGACGTTGGGAAGATCGGTATCCCGGATCACATACTGCTCAAGGCTGGCAAGCTGGATCCCGATGAAATCGAGACGATGCGGAACCACTGCGAATTGGGGGGCCACGTTCTGGTCAATTTGCCGAGCGAAGCGACCACGATTTATCGAAATCATGTCGATATGGGTGCGGCAATCCTTCGCGATCTGGATTCGCCGCTGCTGAAAATGGCGGCGTCGATTGTCGAAACGCACCACGAACGGTGGGACGGAACCGGCTATCCGCGGGGATTAAAAGGGGAACAGATCCCTCTCGAAGGCCGGATTACAGCCGTCGCCGATGTGTTTGATGCACTCAGTATGCGCCGGCCTTACAAACCCGCTTTTCCGATCGAAAAGTGTTTTTCGATCCTCAGAGAGGGGCGTGGCACGCAATTCGATCCGATCGTCCTGGAAGCGTTTTTCTCGCGTGAAAATGAAGCCGTCGCGATCCAGCTTCAGCACACCGACGTTGACTAGTTCTTAACCAGGCGAACTACTTTTGGGGATTTTTTTTCTGAGAAAATCACGAGAACCTTCGGCGTTTTTCGGCGTTTCATGAGAAAACGGTTCACGCCAACGGAGTTCAAGTGAAAATGATGATCCGCCAAAACATGTCATCTCGCACGGCAAAGAATCAAAGCCGGTCGAGGATCCCGTCGCGCGCCACTCAATCGAGATTCAGAGGCTTCAATAGAAAATACAGCGATTGCCAGGCGGTCATTTCTCCGAGATCAATTGACACGTTCCGGTCGGCAGGGATTCCTTCGCCGTTCAACTTTTCATGATCGATCAGAATGTCGCAATCGATCGCTGTTGACAGTTGTTGCAGTGCCTCGTTCAGAGCGACATCGTGAAATTCCAGCGTGACGGGTTTTAAAAGCGACTGCAGCACGCGTTTTTCTTCTGCCCGATTCAATCGGCCGGCGGCCATTGAAATCGCTTCGGGAAAATCGTCTCGCGCTCCCGCAGCACAGACAGAATTTGTGAAAATGCCAAGCCAGGCCAGCATCAGGCAGGCAATGCAACGCAAG
>JANXOO010000090.1 GCA_025353525.1 Schlesneria sp.
TCCGGTTGAGAGGTTTTCCGGTTGAATCGGGCAAGTGACCCGAGGGCATCACGTGATACCGCTCGCGGCAGAGAGCAGGGCACTCATCGAAACCCGACATTCACGAAAAACGCCGGAACATCATTCGATGCCTGGTTTTCCGAGGGACGTTGATCCCAGGAAAACCCCCGATTCATATCGCGCGAAGTATAGGTTGGCCGATTCAATTTCGCCAGGGAGTTCCGCTCGTTTTGACACTCCCGGTGGCTCAAGTGCAGATCAACGATCAGACAAACTGCTTCAGGAACCGGCGGCGGTATTCTTCTGCTTCTTTCGGAAAAACCAGGTCGAAGGCGTCATCGGTCGTGGCACCGCGCTGAAACCGCCGCTTTTCAAATACGGGCATCGCCAGTCCGGTGATTGCCGCCACACCGCGTCGAACGACTTCGCCCTTCAGTGCGTACAACCGCGATTCGTTCCATTCGGTCAGCTCGATATACGGAATCCCTTCGGCAACTTCGATCACATTGGGCAACGCAAACGGACTGAATCCTTTGAAACCGAGCGACGCGACAGGAGCCGATGACCGGACATGACCGCGGCTCTGTCCGCCCGAATACGTCAACGAGTGCTTGATGGCATGCACGCCCCACCCTTCCTGGTAAAGCATCTGATTGTTCAGGACGCTGCGGATCGTCAATTCGGAATTCTCGTGAATCGGGTAGTCCTTCAGATTCTCGTCGCCGCCGTCTCCGTCGACGAGCAACTTCCAGTCGGGATAGCGATGACGGATCGCCTGACAAAGTGCCAAAGTCATCGCCGCCGATTGAACGTCCAGCGGTTTGTAGTCTTCAAGAACACGAATCGCGGCATCGACGGAAACGGCGTCGACCGGAACCTCGATTCGCTCCAGCAAATAGCCCAGATCGAGTTCATCCAAAAACTGTTGAGCCTGGCGAGCATCGGCTCCGTCCCCGCCGACATCCAGCGTGAATGCCTTCAACCGCTGAGGCGCCTCGCCCCGCTTTAGTAACAGATGATAAAGAGTGAGCAGCACACTACCGCTGTCGATTCCGCCCGAAAAGAGGACGCCGATCGGTTCGCTCGAACCGACATGGTTGAGCCATTTGTCGAGTTCCGTTGCCAACGCGCCGACATAGGCCTGGCCAATGTCGTCAAGGTTGGTACTCAACCGATTCCGTTGCGGATTGAAAAATCGCGTGTAAGTGGGACTCGGATCGGGGCAACCGACGAGTGCCAGTTCGGTCAAGTGATGAGCAGGCACCATCCGCGTATAGCTGGGGTGAAACTGCCCGTCGAGTCCCTCTTGTTTCAGCCAGTCCCGGATCGCATCAATCCGCTCGGCAATCACGAGGACCGGACCCGCATGTTGCTTGGCGATGAAGTAACGCAGCGGTCGTCCGATCGACCGGGCCATCCGGACGATCTTCCCCTGCTTGTGGATCATCGCAAACTGCCCGTCGATCCCTCGTACCTGATCAGGGTCACCCGAGGCGAGTCGTGCCAGCGCTTCGTCTGCTGACATATTCAGAAAGACATTCCCGGCCGGATCGACCAGATTGATAAGGCGTTCGATCAACTGAACTGACTGCATCATGATTCCTCGGCAGGCGGTAACGGACAAGCTCAATGATGAAGGGGATCGGGTACGAAGGCAATAGTACGCCAGGTACCGCAAATTGACACTTCTGCCGTTCCCCGCAAAACTTCAGACAACGTGCTGTGACTGAAGCAAAACCCGACTCGAAGTCTACGTCGAACAGAACGGGACCGTTGGGAATTCAACGAACGAACATTTCCATCGGAACAGCGGGCGTTCAGAATGATCGGTAACGTGACTGGTCAATTTTCAGCGACTGCGGCGATCACTCGCATGGCAGTGCCGCTTCGGGGTAACTTGTTGGCAATTGCATTGGCAATGTCCTGACGGCCGTCCATGGAAAATTCCGTATGACAAATTCCCTGCCTGACAAACCGGTTCGTGACGAAATCGACATATTGCGCGCCGGGATTCGACGACACGATGCCCTCTATTACCAGTCGGCAGTACCGGAAATATCCGATCTGGAATACGACCGCTTGATGAAACGGCTTTCGGACCTCGAAGCGTTGCATCCGGAATTTCGATCTGAAGACAGCCCGACTCAAAAGGTTGGCGGCGAGCCGATTGACGGATTCGTCACCGTCGAACATCAGGTCCCCATGCTGTCGATCGACAACGCATACACGGAATCGGAATTGTCCGAATTCGGTGCTCGGGTTGTCAAAACGATCGGCCCCGAGTCCGTGGAGTGGGTCGTCGAATACAAAGTCGATGGCGTCGCCTTGTCACTGATTTACGAGCGAGGGAAACTCGTGCGAGCCGTGACGCGTGGCGACGGGCGTCGCGGCGACGATGTGACTCATAACGCTCGCACGATGAAAGGTGTGCCCTTGCAACTGATCGGAGACTTTCCTGAGGTGCTTGAAGTGCGCGGTGAAGCATTGATCGGCAATCGCGATTTCGCACGGTTGCAAGCCGACATGACGGCGGCTGGCGAGGAACCTTTGAAGAATTCGCGCAATGCGACTTCGGGTGCCATCAAGTTACTCGACCCGAAATTGTGTGCTCATCGCTCACTTCGGTTTTTTGCACATAGCGTCGGAAGTCTGGCGGGTGCGAACTATGCCACGCATGGCGAATTCCTGCGAGCCATTCATGCGATGGGAATCCCCTCGGTCCCCAAAACGGCGATCCAGTCGGGTTTCGATGCCGCCGTCGCACACACTCAGGTCCTGATGGACGAACTGCACGAACTCGATTTTGAGGTCGATGGGATTGTGCTGAAAGTGAATGACCTGGGCGTTCGCGACCGACTGGGAATGACGAGCAAAAGTCCGCGCTGGGCGATCGCCTACAAATGGGAAAAATATGAAGCCGAAACGCGGGTCGAAGAAATTCTGATCAGCGTCGGAAAAACAGGGACGCTGACACCTGTTGCCTGTCTGAAGCCGGTGGAAATTGCCGGCACCACTGTTTCGCGAGCCAGCCTGCATAATCGGGACGAAATCGAACGGTTGGGCATTCAGATTGGCGACTGGATTATCGTCGAAAAAGCGGGAAAAATTATCCCGCATGTCGTTCGTGTCGAAGAACACAAACGTGACGGTTCACAAACCCCGTTCATATTCCCGACACACTGTCCTGAATGTCACACGGCAGCGATCAAAGATGACGAAGGAGTTTACATTCGCTGTCCCAACCCGGGTTGCCCGGCTCAACTTCGTGAGGGATTGCGTTACTTCGCATCGCGCGCTGCGATGGACATCGAAGGTCTGGGAATCAAACTGATCGAACAACTGACCGAACAACCTGCCGAACGAAAGTTCCTTGCAAGCTTCGCCGATATTTACCGGTTGAAGGATCGGCGAGCCGAATTGCTGACTCTGGAACGGCTGGGCGAAAAATCGGTCGATAACCTGTTGGCGGGAATCGAAGCGTCGAAGAAACAGCCACTATGGCGATTGTTGACGGCACTGAACCTGCGGCACGTTGGAACACGGACGGCTCAACAGTTGGCCGAACGATTCGGGACAATGGAAATCCTTGCCGCGCAGACGGAAGAACAACTCAGTCACGTCGACGAAGTCGGATCGGTGATCGCCAAATCGGTCGCCGCATTTTTCGCGAGCGACTATGGAAAGCAGATCATCGCGGAACTCACCGAACTCGGACTGAACATGGGCGACGCAGCCGCCGCAGCGGCGGTCGCGGCCGAACGAGCGGCCGGTCGTCTGGTCGGCAAGACGCTGGTCGTAACAGGAACCCTGACGCGATTCAAACGCGATGAAATCGCGGAACTGATCCGCATGCATGGAGGTCGTTCGTCGGGGAGTGTTTCCAAAAAAACCGACTATGTTGTTGCAGGAACCGACGCCGGCAGCAAGCTGACCAAAGCAGTCGAACTGGGCGTCACTGTTTTGACGGAAGATCAGTTCATGGAACTGCTGAGCTAGTCCGCACCGCAGATTCAACCAATCAAAAGAGGCTCAAACCACCCATATTGTGGGGTATTTTCCAGGGAGATCTACCGTGGGATTCACCCACGCCTATCCTCTTCGCGACTGTGGTTTGTTCCGCGTGGCGACCCGGTGGCTGTCCCGCGATTCAGTGACTTTTCTGCCGGTGGCCAAAAGAAAACGCCGGGACATCGTTCGATGCCCGGCGCTGGATGCAAAATCAGTGATTCGTATTTGCCGAAACTTGAGCCACCGTGACGAGAGACCAGGTTGAGGAAGGTCAGGCGTTCGACGAACTTCGGACTTCGCGTTTGCGTTCCTGTTCCGTCAGCCGGATCTTGCGGAGGCGAATCACCTGCGGAGTCACTTCGACGTACTCGTCGTCTTCAATGTATTCGAGTGCAGCTTCGAGACTCATTTTCCGGGGTGGCTTGAGAGTGATATTCTCGTCAGAACCAGATGCTCGCATGTTTGTGAGCTGCTTTTCCTTGATCGGGTTCACGACCATATCGCTATCGCGCGAATTCTCGCCGACAACCATACCCTCGTAGACTTCATCACCAGGCTCGACAAACATTTCGGCCCGATCCTGCAGCTTGAACAGAGCGAATCCGACGGCTTTGCCTCGTTCTTGCGAGACGAGCACGCCGTTCTGACGGTGGGGGACCGAACCTTCGACCGGCTTGTACTGTTCGAAACGGTGATGGATGACCGCTTCGCCTTTCGTCGAATTCAACATACGGGTCCGAATACCGATCAGACCACGCGACGGGATCGAGAATTCGAGGTGTGTCGAGCCGAGATCGTTTGCGGTCATCTCGACAAGTTCGCCCCGACGATTGCCGACGATTTCCATCACGGGGCCGACGTATTCGGTCGGCACGTCAACAACGAGGATTTCAAACGGCTCGCACATCTTGCCATCGATCAGCTTGCGAATGACCGTCGGCTTGCCAACGGAAAGCTCGTAGCCTTCGCGACGCATGGTTTCGACCAGAATCGAAAGGTGGAGCACGCCGCGGCCCGAAACCTTGAAGGCGTCTTTGTCGCCGAATTCCTCGACACGCAACGCGACATTCGATTCCAGTTCACGCATCAGTCGGGCACGAATGTGGCGGCTGGTCAGGAATTTTCCTCCGCCAGACTGACCGGCAAACGGTGACGAGTTAATTGTGAACAGCATCGACAGAGTCGGTTCGTCGACGCTGATTCGGGGCAATGCGATCGGATTGACCGGATCCGCGACCGTATCGCCAATTTCCGGTTTTTCCAGACCCGTCAGGGCGACGATGTCCCCGGCGGTCGCTTCTTCAACGGCGACTCGACCGAGCTTTTCAAAAACTTCGACCGTTACAACCTGATCGGCCACTTTCAAACCGTTGGCCTTCATCATCACGACCTTCTGGCCGGGCTTGATGCTGCCACCGACGATGCGACCTGTGGCGATTCGGCCGACGAATTCCGAATAGGACAGTGACGTGACCATCATCTGGAACGGACCTCCTACGTTCGTCGCGGGGCCTGGTACTTTTTCGATAATCATGTCGAGCAGCGGCTTGATAGAATCGCCTTTGACCAGCGGGTCATGAGTGGCGAATCCTGCGCGTCCGCTGGCGAAAATGTACGGGAAATCGAGTGTGGCGTCGTCGGCACCCAATTCACAAAACAGGTCGAACGTTTCGGAAAGGACATCCTGAGGTCGCGCATCGGACCGGTCAATCTTGTTGACGACGACGATGGGCTGCAGGCCGACTTCGAGCGCCTTCTGAAGCACGAAACGGGTTTGTGGACGTGGACCTTCGAAGGCATCGACAAGGACCAGGCAACCGTCCGCCATTTGCAGAACGCGTTCGACTTCACCGCCGAAATCGGCGTGGCCGGGGGTGTCGATAATGTTGATCTTCGTCCCCATGTAATTGAGGGCGATGTTTTTGGCGAGGATCGTAATGCCGCGTTCGCGTTCCAGATCGTTGGAATCGAGGATGCAGTCTTGCTGCACCTGCGATTCGCGGAACTGGCCACTGGCCTTGATCAGGCAATCGACCAATGTCGTTTTGCCGTGATCGACGTGAGCGATAATTGCGATGTTGCGGATGTCATTTCGTCGGGTATTCATAAAAACTCGTTGAGCGGGCTTCCACGCGGGAAGCAGTCCTTGAAACACGGAAACCTGGTACAATATCAGCCGGGGCGGGATACTCGTCGGCGGAGGGCTCATGGCGGGCAGACTGGCTGGCACATCCCTTCAAAGGGCTGGCGCGCGCACAGGTGGCATTGAAGTGTGACTAATATAACAGGACAAATCGGCTCCGTGAAGCCCGGTTTCGCACCAATCGTGGCAAATTATACGGAATTGCCATGGTCCGACACCGAAATCCCCGTAGAAAGGAGGCTCAGACCAGGCTTTTTCGCCAATAATTCACAATTGACCTGATGCCGATTGATTGCGGTCAAGAGGGTAATTCTCGCACCCCGTTGAGCACAGCGGCGTCACATTGGAACGTCGAATGGATTTGCCGTCGACTGGCGAGCATTCTATGATCGGGCGGTTAACGCGACTGACCGTGGAAAATTGACTGGCTGAAAAACGGGGATCCCGGCGCGCCGGGAGTCCTCCTGGTGCCTGCCCCCATTTTTCAGCCAGAGTTAGATGAGAACGATGCACTATGGGCTTTTTCGAGAAACTCAAGCAGGGGTTGCAACGCACCAAGCAACTCCTGCAGACCGATTTACGCGATATCTTTCGATCCGGAGAAATCCTCGACGATGCGAAACTCGAACAGTTTGAAGGACGACTTATCCGCACAGACATGGGTGTTGCCGCGTCGTCCCTGATTGTCGGAGAACTTCGGGAAAAGTACGGGGGGCGCACAGTGGTTCTCAAAGACCTGTGGGGTACCGTCAAGGAAACAGTTCGTGGCCTGCTCAAGGGGACTGACGGCACCGTTTGGGACCCTGAACGTCCGCTGTCACCACTGAAATTCGCCGAATCCGGGCCAACCGTTATTCTCGTGACCGGCGTCAACGGAACGGGCAAGACGACATCGATTGCCAAACTTGCGAAATTGCTGACATCTGAAGGACACAAGGTCATGTTGGCCGCCGGCGATACATTTCGAGCCGCCGCGGTCGAGCAATTGACGATGTGGAGCGAGCGGCTGGGGTGTGCGATCGTGACTCGACCCAGCGGCACCGATCCGGCCAGTGTCGCCTTTTCGGGATGCGAAGAGGCGTTGAAAGCGGGCGTCGATTTTCTGATCATCGATACGGCCGGGCGACTGCACAACCAGTCCAATCTGATGAAGGAACTTGAGAAAATCCGTCGGGTAATCGACAAGAAAATTCCTGGTGCTCCTCACGAGTGTCTGCTGGTGATCGATGCGACGACCGGTCAGAACGGCCTGAATCAGGCCCAACACTTCGGCGAGGCGGCTCATTGCACCGGAATTGTCCTCGCGAAACTGGATGGCACCGCCAAAGGAGGTGTCACCGTTGCCATTCGACAGCAGATGGGAATTCCCGTGAAATACATCGGCGTTGGCGAGCAAATCGACGACCTGGAACTCTTTAACCCCGAACGATTTGTTGATGCGCTTTTTGACGAATCAGCCTGAGACAAAACGCGTTTGGTCGCCTTTCAGAATTATTTTCACCCAATTATTTTCACCCAATTAATTTCACCGAGCGGAAGTCGTAGCCCCATGTCGTCGGCATCCAATCCTTCGACGCGACTGACATCTCTCGATCAGTTTCGTGGATACACGATGCTGGGGATGTTGCTGGTGAACTTTTCTTCCGGCAAACCGATTTACCCGGCAATTCTGAAGCACTCGAACGACTATTGCAGTTACGCCGATACGATCATGCCGCAGTTTCTGTTTGCGGCGGGATTCGCGATGCGATTGAGCCTCGGCAAACGTTTCGACGCGGGCGGAAAAATGCCATGGGGTCGGGCAGTCCGCCGAATTCTGGGACTGGCTCTGGTGGCAATCGTGTGGTACTCGATTTGCGATCTGAATGGCATCATCGACAGGTTCAAGCGTCTGCCCACGGGTGAATTTGCCAAACCGCTCGGCGTTTCGCTGTTTGAGCTCTTCAAACGGGATTTCTTCCAAACTCTGCTTCATATCGCCGCGACCTCGTTATGGATTCTTCCCGTCATCGCGGCATCGTCGAAAGTACGGGTGTGGTTCATGATCGCCTCGGGCTCCATCCATCTCTTTCTGTCGTGGTGGTTCAATTTCGATTGGGTGAACTCGGATCCGACCGGGATCGACGGAGGTCCGCTCGGATTCTTTTCGTGGGCCGTTCCCGCTCTGTGCGGAACACTTGCCTGCGATGCAGTCAGATCGACCGGTCCTGTTGCGGGCACACGCGACACAACACGCGCGGCAAGACGAATCGCCATCTATGGTCTGGCGGTTGCCGCATTCGGCTGGTTCATGTCGATCCCGACAGTTCTGTACAATGCTCACTCTGATCGCACGTCTGCCGACGGCTCGTCGACCGTCATTCAACCAGCGGGAAATCCGGACGGGACTGGTACGACGCCAAAGCCGATGGTGAAACCCCGGAATGAGAAATTCGCGCCTGATCCGGTGATTCCTTCAATGGCACGAATACGAGCCTGGGATGGCACTCTGGTTGAACCTCCCTTTGTTCGACCACCCGGTCCCGAGCTTCGAAAATGGAATTACTGGATGATGTCTCAGCGAAGCGGCAATCTTTCGTATCTGACATTTGCCGCCGGAATTTCACTCGTTGTCTACGCATTCTTTTTGTGGGCGTGCGACATCAAGGGCTGGAGGTTGGGTCTGTTCCGGACTCTCGGAACAAATTCGCTCGCAGCCTTCTTGTTGCATGATGTCGCGAGCTGGTTGGTCGAGCCGTTTTTTCCGAAACAGGGGACAATATTGACGGCGAGTGGTGCACAGTGGATACAGTTACACTCCGGCTTCGACCCTGATCGAAGCCTCTTTCTTATGCGCGTCGCGGAGACATCCATCGGATTCCTTTGCTTTGCATTGTTCGTTTACGGGATTTGTCGTTTGCTGGAGTGGTTGGGCTGGTACCTGCGAGTCTGAATCCGCCATCACGGTCTTTCTGAAAGTACATCACATGATTTTCACTTCCTGCGTTCTGCGTCGACTGCTGGCAGCCGCGATCGTCGCGACGACGATTCAATATTCCGCCACAGTACGTGCGGCTGATTTCGATCGCGAGAAACTCGAACATTTGCATTCGACGATGCAGAAATATGTCGACGACAAAAGCATCGCTGGCGCCGTTGTGGCGATCGGTTCGCGCGAAGGGATCGTTATCACGGAAGCCGTAGGCAGCCTGAACCGGGAACAAAAACTGCCGATGAACGCCGATGCGGTCTTTCGTATCGCATCGATGACCAAGCCGATCACTGCGATCGCGATCATGATGCTGGTCGACGAGGGCAAGCTGGCTGTCGATGATCTGGTCGAGAAACATTTGCCGGAATTCAAAGATCAGATGCTGATCGAATCGAATCGTAACGGAATCATCAGCCTCAAAAAGCCGGGACGACCGATCGCAGTCCGGGATTTGTTAACGCATACATCAGGAATGTCCGGCGGATACCCGACGGGGATCAAGGATCTGTATTTCCAAAGAAATCTGACGCTTGGCGAAAGCGTGGCCGTCAGTTCCCAACGACCGCTCGAATACGAACCCGGGTTGAAATGGTCCTACTGCAATGCGGGGATTGATACGCTCGGCCGGATTGTCGAAGTCGTTGCGGGGAAATCGTTCGAAGAATTCCTCGAAGAACGGCTGTTTGTTCCGTTGGGAATGTTCGACACGACGTTCTATCCCAACGACGAACAGTTGCAGCGGCTGGCAGCACTCTACGAATCCAAAAACGGCGAACTTCGTCCCACCGGATTCCAGTTGTTGGGACCGACAAAGAAAGCAAAACATCCGATTCCCGCCGGTGGACTCTATTCGACGGCTCACGATTTGGGGCATTTGTATCGATTGATGTTGACGCGGGGCGCGATCGGCGAATTGCGTCTGCTGTCAGAAAAGAGTGTCGATGAAATGACGTCAATCCGGATTGGCGAATTGCCCGGCGGATTCACACCCGGAGTTTCAATGGGATTTGGCTGGCAAGTGACTCGCGTGCCGGAAGGGGTCCATAGCATGTTGTCCGCCGGATCGTTCGGTCACGGCGGCGCGTTCGGAACCCAGGCCTGGATCGATCCTCAGCAGGATTTATTCGTGATTCTGCTGATCCAGCAATCGGGAATACCCAACGCCGACGCATCAGAAATTCGCCGCGACCTGCAGCAAGTCGCCGTCGATGCATTAGTCCGCTGAAGAATGACTGATCGACATCGACCATCGGATTGAGTCAACGACAAATCAATTGCACAGGTTCGAAGAGATTGAACCACAAGGCGCAGGGCAGGCTGAAAAAGGGGGACAGGCACCAGGAAGCCTTGGAGCCAGTCCCCCTTTTTCAGCAAGCGGTAATTCATTTTCTGCCGGTCGCCTGAAGAAAAGCATACAAACACAGAAGCAGCGAGAAGATAACGAGAAATTCGATCACTGGCGAAGACCGTTTGCCCTCGTGCTCTTTTCTCTGTGCCACTGTTTCTCTGTGCAACTGTTTCTCTGTGGTTAGCTTCATCTTTCGACGATATGCCGTGGAGAAATCCATTGGCATGTCAGCGACATCAGCATATTGCGACAATTGTTCTTGCGCCGATCCTGGGGACACTTTCTCCGCGTGTTTTCTGGCAGATAAATCCTTCCCAACGTTGCCGACAAATCCGGAATCCGTCTGCAGCCTGACTTCCCGTCCATTTTGGCTTGGCCTACACTTCTCACTACTCGTTTGAAACGAACCTGAGATTCGTCAGTTCGTTTTCAAATGTGAAATCACGCAGGGAGTTCTTCGTCGATGACCGAGCAAAAGGCCACCAATGTCACATGGCACTTGCACGCCGTTTCCAAAACAGATCGCTGCAAACTGAATGGGCACAAAGGTGCCATACTGTGGTTCACCGGCTTGTCCGGCTGCGGCAAAAGTACGACGGCGAACGCCGTCGACCATAAACTCCATCAACAGGGACGACACTCCTTCGTTCTCGATGGAGACAATATCCGCCTCGGACTCAACAAGAACCTCGATTTTTCTGCCGGAGACCGGACTGAAAACATTCGCCGCATCGGCGAAGTGGCGAAATTGTTCGCATCGTCAGGATGTCTCACGCTGACGGCGTTCATTTCGCCCTATCGCGCTGATCGCGACAAGGTTCGTGAAATCCTGCCCGAAGGTGAATTCATCGAAATCTACGTGAATGCTTCTCTCGAAACGTGCGAAAAACGGGATCCGAAAGGACTCTACAAGAAAGCCCGCTCGGGGGAACTGAAGAATTTCACCGGGATTTCTGACCCGTACGAAACTCCCGAAAATCCAGAACTCGTACTCGATTCCGACAACAAGACGAGCGATCAACTGGCCGACGAGGTCATTGCGTTTCTCGACAACCGCGGTATTTTTTCAGTCTGAAGATCCTGACGCGGCATCAATTCACAACATTCCGCTGCGGGGATGCGAGGAGTGCGCTGATGCGGCGAATTGATTCGTTGCTGTGTGACGCAGAAGCGGCGGTTGCTTGCATCCCCGACGGAGCGACCGTCGCTTGCGGAGGCTTCGTCGGTGCCGCGCATCCGGAAGCCTTGACCGCAGCCCTCGAGCGGCGGTTTCTGACAACCAGAAAGCCCGTCGATTTGACACTGGTCTACGGGGCCGGGCAAGGGGATGGGCGCGAGCGGGGCCTAAACCATCTCGGCCACAAGGGGCTGGTGCGCCGAGTGATCGGTGGGCATTGGGGATTGGCTCCCAGGCTCGGTAATCTGGCTCTTTCGAACCTGATCGAAGCGTACAACTTTCCGCAAGGAGTGATCTGTCAGCTCTATCGGGATATCGCCGCCGGACGACCGGGATGTATCACTCATGTTGGCCTGGGAACGTTCGTGGACCCGGATTTCGGGGGCGGGCGATTGAACGCAATCACCACCGAACCACTCGTCGAACGGATCGAGCTCTCGGGGCGAACGTGGCTGTTCTATCGCGCATTCCCGATTCAGGTCGGAATGATTCGAGCGACATCGGCTGACGCGTTCGGCAATCTGTCGATGGAAGACGAAGCGGTTGTCGGCGATGTGCTGCCGATCGCTCAGGCCGTGCGGAACTCGGGCGGGATCGTTCTGGCTCAGGTCAAACGAATCCTCGACCGTCCACTGGCCCCGGTGCAAGTGAGAGTCCCGGGGATTCTGGTCGATCGCGTCGTCGTTTCCAAACCGGACGAACATCATCAAACATTCGGTGAAGAACTGAACCAGGCGTACTTCCAGCCAGCGTCGCCGGAAGAAGCGGCCGCCCGGTTCGAGTCACTTGTTCCGCTTCGGCTGGACGAACGACGGATCATTGCCGCGCGCGCGTGCGACGAATTGCGACCTGGGGCGATTGCCAATCTGGGGATCGGAATGCCCGAAGGGATCGCCCGAATTGCTGCCGAGCGCGGTCTTTTGACGCAAGTGACGTTGACCGTCGAAAGCGGACCGATTGGCGGGATGCCTGCCGGAGGGCTCAGTTTCGGTGCGGCAATCCATCCACAGGCGATTATCGATCAGCCGGCTCAATTCGATTTCTACGATGGCGGGGGGCTGGACTACGCCGCGTTGGGAGCCGCTCAAATCGACCGGCACGGTAACGTCAACGTTTCCCGTTTCGGATCGCGTCTGGCCGGGGTCGGCGGGTTTATCAATATCTCACAAACGGCCAGGCGATTGGTCTTCTGCGGCACTTTTACCTCGGGCGGCCTTCAAGTCGTGATCGAACAAGATAAGCTGCGGATTGTTCGCGAAGGAACCCATCGGAAATTTATGGCCGATGTTGAACAGGTATCATTCAGCGGTGATCGAGCCCGGTCGCTGGGGCAGGAAGTGCTGTATGTCACCGAACGCGCGGTATTTCGTCTGGCAGCAGACGGAATTGAATTGATCGAAGTGGCCCCCGGCATCGATCTCACATCGCAGATCCTGGCCCAAATGGACTTCCATCCGATCGTTCGCAACCCCCGTCCGATGCCCGATTCCGTTTTCCGGCCTCGAACAGACGAGCGGACGATTTCAACGCCCTGAATTATTTTTGCTCGCGGTCCAGTTTAAGGCTTCGAAGACGAAGGAACACCCTGCAGTACATGAGCCTTTCCTCATCTCGTGAAATATTGCAGTTGTGTTGTGGCATCAGCGAATTCGACTGTCCCGTGGTTTCACTCTTGACTGATCCCCTGACATCGGAACATTGCTCCTCGTCGACAGCGGCGGACTTGTCCCCAGTCATTTGGCGACATTGCTGCACTCGACATCAAAACAATTTCCACTGACCATCCCGCGACGCCGCTATTGTTGCACGCGTCGTCTTGCCAAAAAACAGTCGTGCCACGTTCATTCTCTCTCTCTCTC
>JANXOO010000099.1 GCA_025353525.1 Schlesneria sp.
GAAAAACGAAGAGAGAGAAAAGAAGCTAAAAAGCAAATTTTGATTGTTCAAATTGGCAGGCTATTACACAAAATGACCTCTGACGTTGAGATTCTCGAAATTGAATCACTTCTTGAACAATTGCTAAAAGAGATTCTGTCGCCGGATTTCTGTGTTCCCGATTCGGAATTGGCGGAAACACGAAGTAAGTTGTTGGACATCCTCAAAAACTTACGCCGATGGGATGAATACGACTTCACTTTATGAAGTTATCGCTGGCACATTCGTTATGTGAGTCGAGCCATCGAAGGAAACTGGATTTGACCACTGTTGCTGGCATTCGGTGGTCTGGATTTTGGCTTGGGAATGATGGGGCTGACAGCCGTCCTCTTTTTTGACGGTGATGGTAGCGGGTTCATTCTGCTCAACCCCGGTAAAGCGTTTTTATCGTTGAGCCAAAGCCCTTCTTTGAGTTTCACATATTCAGAAAATGCCATCATGATGAGTTATTTATGATTGTCATAACATAAAAAGAAACATGACGTAGCCGAATGGCAAGTGGGGGCAGGAGTCCCACTTTTTGACCGCAATCTGAATAATTGTTTAATTCTTAATTTTGCAACAAACACCGACTTGGTCGGGACTCTGCAAACATTCCAGCAGGACTCCAGCAAACGCATCTAAACCCTGTCAATCATTGAGGTTTGGTGATGCACGGTTTTTATCGCCAAAAACCTGCTTAATCCAATTCTGGATGTTTGGCGAATCCCAATCATAACCAAAATTTCGTTCAATTTCTCGAAGTGGCACGTATTCTTGAATCAATTCAAACGCATATTGTGCAAGCCGCTTGATGTTTGGTTGCTCCAGTCCTTCGGCTATTCGCTTTTCTTTGGCAACCACGTCTTTCCAAATCTCCTCCTTGGGCTTATTCCAGAATTCACCGATGTTTCCCACCTTATGAATTCCAAGTTTTGGTTTGAACAACAACCGCTTTTTGACATAGAGGTCGGGAACATGGGTTCCTGACTTTGTGATGCCACGAGTTTTCGCTTTTGTGATGTAATGAAGGATTCGCCAGTCGCTTCCGACAATCGGCTTGATGTTTTTATGCCAACGCCCCAAACTTCGGCTAGGAAGTGATTCTTCGACGATTTTGACGAGGTCTTGCTTTGAATGGTTGCCTCGCAACAGCAAATGATAATGAACCTTGTTGGTGCGGGTCGGTTCACGAACCCAAATTGCGACGATTCCCTTACGTTCAAGGTTTCTTTTCGCCTTGTTCCACCATTCAGTGATTTCCTTGGGTTTCATCTCGAAATCAACATAAATTGTGATGAACCATGTGTACGGTTCTTTTGCCAGTTTGCGATTCAAGAAAAGGAGGGTCGTGAGCTTCTTGGCTTCATTCAGATACCCTTCAACTGTGTCTGTCCATGATTTCAACTGGTGGGCAGATTGTTTTGTCCAAATGGGTTTGGTTTGGAAGATTTTTTCAGCAGGAATACTACGATACATTGACTGTCCTTTGCGGGGATGGTGATTTCAGAAGACCACGCTGTCCCAAACGGCGTGGTCTTCTTTATCGTAGTGTCCATCTTTCGATTTCATTTCTTCTGTGTTGTGTTCTTCCTTATCTTTACAAGATAACCCCTGCCAAGTGCTGTCAGGCGGCGATGGTGATGGTCATGTCAAATACCCGACGAACGAACAATCGGGGATGAGCCAAAATCCACAGAATCCGACCATGACTTTGAGAACTCCATCCCGATGGAGTTCGTGTATTCGACCGGAACCTTCAGGTAATCAGCCCACAACTGCTGGCGTTGCCTGGCAGTCGCGGTATCGAACGGTGCCGATGCAGGCGGCGGAGAATCGGCTGGCCAACCTTGCCAGCCGGCCCTCGTATCGTTGGGTAAATTCGACGGCATTGTTACGACCGCGATCGGCGAATCGCCGGGAACTTCGATTCTGGTCTTCGTGCCGTCTTTGTTCGCAATCATGATCACGATCACGCTTATTAGTAGCAGCAGTGCCATTCCGCCAATCAGGCTTCCAATGAATTTTCCCGCCAATCGGCGTGGCGGACCGGGCAGCTTGACGCGGGGCGGGGCATGAGCTGTATCGATTGCAATCGATTCACCGTCGCTCTCCGAAAGTCCATTCAAAACCGGCTTCGCGTTAACGGGGCTCACTGGAACGACCTGCAATTCAGTGGTCGAATTCTTCAGTTCACCCGGCTTGCCGGTTGCGAAGGGGGCAAGAGCGAGAGCCAAGTCACCGGCACTCGCGAAACGTTCTTCCGGTCGTTTTGCCATTAATCGCAGATAGATCGCACAGACGCCGTCGGGGACATCCGCACGCATGGCCGAAAGGTCTGGAATCGGCGAATTCACGTGAGCCGACATTTTCCTTAAAACCGACTTGAATTCGTCGGTAGCAAACGGTGCCCGGCCTGCCAACAGATAAAACAGAGTACATCCCAACGCATACAGGTCAGTGCGGGCTTCCGCGCTGTGCGTATCTTCCCACTGTTCGGGAGCCATATAGTCAGGCGTTCCCAGAACCTGACCCGAGGACGTGATCCCTTCGTGAACGGTGGAATCGTCCGCCATGCTGGCCAGACCGAGATCCAGAATCTTGATTTGACCATTTTTCGCCAGCAACAAATTTGCCGGCTTGATATCCCGATGGATCACCCCTTCCCGATGTGCGGCGTCCAAACCGAGCGCCGCCTGACGGATCGCCTTGCAAGTGTCGCCCACCGAAAGCGGACCACGTTCTTTGACCAGTTTTGCCAGATCGGTCCCATCGACCAGTTCCATCGTCAGATAGTGCGTTCCATCGACATCCCCCGCATCCATCGCGCGAACGATATTAGGATGATCGATCTTTCCGACGGCTTTCATTTCGCGTTTGAATCGGGTCAATGCCTGCTCGGTCCGCATAAAGTTTGCAGGCAGCAGCTTGAGTGCGACCAGCTTGTCGAGATTGACATTTCGCGCCCGATATACCGAACCCATGCCACCCTGGCCGAGCAAATCGAGTAATTCGTAGTGACCTAGTCGACGTTCGATCGTCGCAAACGGTGATTGACTGGCATCGTGCGTTGATCCCGATGGAGAGAGCAGTCCCTCGGTCATCGGTAAGAGTGTCGGGTCGATCGGACCTGATTGACTCGTCTTCGAATCACTCAAGTGCTGCGGTTCGTCGGACCGAGTCGCCTCGGAAGCCGCTGAATTCGGATCGTGCATTCTAACCCTTGCGTACTGTCGCATTCATCAACTGGCAAAACGGGCAGCCTGGCGTTCTTTAGAATCGTTTCAATCGGAAGCATAACTCATCAACTGAACAAAAATCCATCGTTTCCAAATACGATTCCACACCCGGCTCTGACTCGTTTTGTGAAACTCATACAAGGCGACGCTGCCGTTCTGCGTCGACACCGCAACATCGTGAAGTAAACAACCGTCAACGCAAGGTTTACTTGATCGACCCAATTCGTTCCTCGTCACCGACCACTGGTTCGGCAGTTGACAACTGGCGTTTGCAGTCCGCAATCGGGTACTGGTGGCATGCTACAGAACGGGAGACGCTTGCGGATTTGCATTCTGGAGTCGTCCTGAAGACTGGTTGGGTCAGGACGCAATCCTGATCGATGCCGAAAACCGTACTGATCCGGGCGAACAATACCGGCCCTGGTTCCGCGACATACAGAAATTGCCATCGATACAAATGACTCGGGGAGGCTGATCGTTTCGAACCATACAAGCGTTTCTATGCATCGAACAACTAAAGCCGTACCCGTTCGCTTACGAACGAAAAAAAACGGAACGCTGATTCAACGCATTCTGCGTAAGGAGCGTTGGGGAGTTCGGTTCGATTGGAGCAGGCGAAGGCGATCGAAATTTGTGGTGAAATGAATTTTCGATGGGAGAATCCTTGAAATGGAACGGAGCAAATTGCCAGTCACGATCATCCCTTCGTGGCGACCCCCACAAGGCGAGCCGAGCGGCATCAGCCCTCGGACGTATTTTGAATTCGGGAACGCGGAATGGATCGATTCGGCGAAAGGAAAGCCGCACTAATCTGTCTCCGCGAATGATGTGATTCCAGAAAACATCAGACTCAGGACGCCGCAGGAACCGGAAAAGGTGTCAGGGTGCGCCAGCACAAGCCGGAGGATTGTAGCGA
>JANXOO010000118.1 GCA_025353525.1 Schlesneria sp.
CCGCTAACCCGTCGAACGCGGCTTCAAGCCCGATGGCATTGCCGTGTCCTTCCCACCGGAATGAAGTTTCGCCCGATGCTGCAAATGTCAAAAAACCGTCGCGACATTCGCGTCCACGGTCAACAAGCAGCGACGCGATAAAACTCAATGCAAAATCGGTTCGTTCCCGAATTTCGTTCAACGAGGACGACGATTGAAACAGATCGAGGACGATTGCCAATGTGTGCTCGCGATTCTGCTGGAACTCCCGCAGAATCAGTTCGCCCCGTCGTGCCGTCGATCTCCAGTGGATGGCGCGGGGATTATCACCAGGACGAAATTCTCGCAGTCTTTGGAAATCGTCGTGGAAGACGCCGTGATGAGGCTGATTGCGCGTCACCAGTTCTGTCGCACCATCCAGTCGCTGCCGCCAACCCGGAGAAATTCTGCCGATCCGTGGATAGATCAGGACTTCACCCGATATCGAAAAGACACGTTGGCGTTCGACCAGCCCCAACGGAAATCGCGATGCGACACGGACCGGCCCGAACCGGTGCCGCCCCCGCCAGGCCAACCGCAATTGATACTGTCCTGTTTGCGATGTTCGCGGTGAAACACGCGAAAAGAGAACTGTGGCATCAAGCTTTTCACGCGTGTGCGAAACCTCGTCGCGGACCGACATCATCCAGATTGCAAACAGCGGTCGCGTATTTTTCAGCGACAATTCGACAGAAAACAGCTCGCCTTGCATGGCTCGCTGAGGCACCAGCCGCCCGACTCGAGCCGATTGCAGCATGCCGAATGTCATCCAGCCATTGATCACGAATGGACCGGCCATCAGAGAAAAAACCAGCATCAGCGTGTTCTGCTTCGTCAGGACTGCTCCCGTGAATACAACGATGATGATGGCCAGGTAGATCCAACCTTCCAACGGGACAGACATGCGATGTTGTGTCAACGACATCCATGCTGGAAGTTTCGGCCTGTATCGCCAGCCCGTCCCGAAGAATCCGGAAAGTCCAATCAGGCCGATGATGACCACCAACCCGCGAAAAAAGAGGTGTCCCGGTGGTGGCCAGGACGCGGCGATTGCCGGATACCTGATGTAGATCGCTGCCAGAAACAGTGCGAGCAACACCGGAACAATTCCGGCAAAGGGATTGCGTTTTGCGGGCTGGGACGGCAGTAACGTTTCAGACATGCTGTACGATCCGGCAGGCCACAAGTTCGGAGCGTTCTTCAGCCCCTTCGTATAGCTCAATGCGAGCATCGTCTGCAACTGAAGGAGCGTTATGCAGCTCACGGCACAGATTGATTCCGATGCGTCAGGTCAAACACTTTCCATGCGTCAGACGGAAAGAAGTATTCAGGTTTTCCATGCCTGGACGGTCGTGGCTCGTCTGCCGTGAAAACGACGAAGCCCACTGCTGGCGTCATAACGCCGGCTGTGGGCCTGTGGTCGATCGAATTAATTGCCAACTCTCAACTGCCGATTAACGGCTGCTGTAGTCTCGGCGACGTGGCGGGCCGCCAGCACGGTTGCCCTGAAAGGCGCGACGTTCACCAGGTGGACCTTGTGGACGCCGTGGCGGCATCCCGTTTCCACCTTCGGTCGGACGTGCGGGTCGATGCTGTTCCCGTTCTGAAAAGTCGTGGTTGACCGCCGATGGCGGTGGAGCCGCGACGAACGTCGGGACCTTCAAAACGTCGATCGGCTGACGAATCACTCGTTCGATGGCTCGCAATTTTGATCGTTCTGCGGGATCGCAAAACGTTAATGCAATCCCGGTCGCACCGGCGCGACCGGTACGACCGATCCGGTGGACGTAGGATTCAATCTCGACCGGGATGTCGTAGTTGATCACGTGCGTGATCCCGTCAACATCAATGCCGCGGGCGGCAATGTCAGTCGCTACGAGGACTCGCAGCCGGTTCCCCTTGAAATCGGCCAATGCACGCTGGCGTTTCGACTGTGTCTTGCCGCCGTGAATGGTGTCGGCCCGAACACCGGACTGCAACAGGTGGCGCAGCACCTTGTCGGCACCGTGCTTGGTTCTGGTAAAGACCAATGCCCGGGCGATTTCCGAATCAGCCAACAGCGTTTGTAACAAACGTGGCTTGTTCGACTGCGGAACGATGAATACGCCCTGCTCGACCGTTTCAGCAGTCGTGGCGACAGGAGTGATTTCGATCGAAACCGGTTTGACAAGCAATGTGCCCGACAGTTCGCGAATTTCTTTGGGCATTGTGGCCGAGAAAAACAGTGTCTGACGTTTTTTGGGGACCCGTTCGGCAATATGACGGATATCGTGAATGAATCCCATATCCAGCATCCGGTCGGCCTCATCGAGGACGAACGTTTCAACATGACTGAGGTCAACGTGGCCCTGAGCCATCAGATCGCACAGGCGTCCAGGTGTGGCAATCACGATGTCAATTCCGCGTTGCAAGGCGCGAACCTGAGGTACTTGACTGACACCGCCAAATACCAGCGTATGACGGATAAAGGTGTTCTGGCTGTAGGCCAGAATGCAATCGGCAATCTGAATCGCCAGTTCCCGAGTCGGCGCGAGAATCAGCGCACGAATCGGTCGACGAACTTTGGCGGATGGCGTACCCGCTTCCATCAATCGGTGGATAATTGGCAGTGCAAACGCCGCCGTTTTACCGGTTCCGGTTTGAGCACAACCAAACAGATCGGAACCATTCAGGACATGAGGGATCGCCTGGGCTTGAATGGGTGTCGGGGTCTCGTAACCTTCCGATGCCACAGCATTCAAAATGGGCTCGCAGAGCCCGAGATCAGCAAACTTCAACGCAAAACTCCAAGCAGGCCGTCGGAAGCGAATCTGAACAACGAAACGTCACCGCGAAACAGCATCGAATCATGTAAAGCAGAACGTCTCGAAGCGACCTAGTCGCTACGAACAATGAGCTAACCGCGTGAAGGCCGCCGATACAGCGATGTCACACACGAGAGCCTGCTTTGCGATGGTACGACACCCGTCTCACGATCGCCCGTCGCGCCGTTGATCCGGCATAAGGCCGCGTGATAAGGAACCCGCGAGTCAGGGATTTCGCCCGATTTTCTGTGCAGCGTTGTGTTAAAAATTCAACACAGCACTGGCAGTCGTCAGGTCGCCAACCCCTACTTCCAACGCAATGACCGCGGGGTTCAGGACGAGATGTGCCGGACGCAAACAGCGTCCACAATAAAACCCATCGCACCCTGAAAGGGTTTATCCGATGGTACAATCAGTCGTCCACTGGATAGAGTTGAGCCGAAGCTCAGGCCGAAAGTATAACAACGCGACTGCATGTGTACAGACTGATTGCAGGAATTCGCGCAATTTTCATCGAAACGGGTTCGATTGGCGCGATTGGAGAATTCAGACTTTGACGACCGGTTTCAGTCGGTACACCATCACGATCCCGACGGCCATCAAACCACTTGCAAACCAGTATGGTAATGCCAGACCCTGTTCCTGAAGCGTCATCCCGACGACGGGACCGGCGATGCGGGCCAGGGCTGAAATGCTCTGGCCAACCCCCAGGATTTCGCCCTGTTCGTCATCGCCGCAATTCAGTGACAGCATCGATTGAAGTGACGGAGTTGTGGCCGAGAATCCCACCACAACCACCGGCATCAGGACGATCAACATTATCAGCGATCCTGCAAGCGCCGTTTGTCCGACCAGGAACAGTCCGATTGTCATCATCGAGACTCCAATCAACGCCATACGAAACTCACCCAGTTTCGGAATCAGCCTGCGTACCAGCAATCCCTGTGAGATTGTCAGTATCAGGCCAATATATGCAAAGACATAAAAATTCCCCCGATCGGGCACCTTGAGTCGCTTCGTCAGCATCGCGAGTGTCGTTTCGAACTGCCCGAACGCAAAGGTCGTCAGAAAAATGGCCAACACGATCGGACCCAGCGAACGATGGGTCAGCACCCGGTACATTGATCCGAATTTGATCCATCCATGCGAGGCCGCACGGCTGGCAGAATCAGTTTTCAATGATTCGGGAAGCGACGTCAGTCCGAATACGAACGCCATTCCCGACAATACAGCGGCAACATAACCGGGTGCCGCGCTGGGGGCGGCTTCGAGACTGTTCGGAACGAAGCAAGATCCGATCAGCGGCCCGAAAGTAAAACCAATTCCAAACGCAACTCCGATGATGGCCATCCCTTTGCCACGAGTTTTTTCATCGGTGCTGTCAGCAATATACGCCTGAGCCGTTGGAATCGTGGCTCCGGCAATCCCGGCACCGATTCGAGTGATAAACAACCACGCCAGCGGACTGACCCCGAAAATCGGACCCGAGTTCCCCCATTGTGTCACGAGCGCAAACAGAGCGTAGAAAACCGTCGAACCTGCCAGTCCGACCAGCAACACCGGACGCCGTCCAATCCGATCCGAGAGTATTCCCCACAAAGGCGCGAATACAAACTGCATCGCCGAGAACGACGCCATGAGTAGCCCCAGAATCATCCCGCCCCGTTTATTGAGTCGCTTCAGCGAAGGAGCGTCTGAAGTCGCGACATCGTCGTGGGCTTTGGCTGAAACTTCGGAATCGGTTACCGGACCCTCTTCGACAAACTGCATATTCGCAGGCAAAAAATGTTCGGCATAACGGGGCAATAGCGGAAGCACGATGCCGAACCCCAACAGGTCGACGAAGATCGTGACAAAAATGACGAGCAGCGGCTTACGTGACACTATTCCCCTTTCGAGCCTTTGAATTTCCGGCTGCAACTTGTTGGATGAAATCCATTTCCATACGGCGACCGGCAGTGGAAAATCTACCGGCTGAAAAACGGATGTCCCCCTTTTTCAGCGACTGGAATTTCTTTTCCTGCCGATCGCCTCAAAGAAATGGTGAATGGAAAATCCTGAATTCATCGAGTCTCATACCGGGATTGCAACGTGGGGAATGTAGGGCTTCCCTGGTTTGCTTTCCACCAGCAACCGGATTTCGCGATTCCGCGTCTGTCAACATTCCTGTTTTTCAGGCTTTGAGGGCATCGTTGCCGGCTCACCAACCTTAGAAAATCGTATATATAAACGGGGCCAGTACCGATCCCTGCACGAAGAACAGAATTGCACCGATCGCCATCAGCAGCACCAGAATTGGCAATACCAGGTAATGCCCGCGCTCGTAAAAGAAACCGAGTGTCGAAAGCAGAAGCATCGGCAACGAACGCCGTCGTGTCGAAGACGCCCGCGCTGTTATTTGTCGAACCGCAACCGGTTCCCAACCGATCAGATTTTCGGGAACATTGCCTGCGTTCCACGAGTGAAACGGATGAGTCCCCTTTCGGGACCGCAGAATCCAGCCAGCGGGAGCGATCAGAGCAAAATAGATGATCGTCAGAAGGAGACTCATGACGATCCATCCCTGCCACTGAGCCAGTCGCATCCACAGTCGACAGGGGACTTCGAGTATCTCAGGGATGATCGTCGCCAGAGGTAGCAACGCGAACCCTGTCAAAAACATGGACAGCCAAAGCGTATCCCATCGGGTCACGACGCAGAACCAGCAAAAGCCTCCGACGAGCAGGCAAACCCAGCCGAGTGCCAAACCGAAATTCGCGAGTTGTTCGATCCGGGCCGTTTCTCGTCTTTCAGCCAACTTCCTGGCGTACCGGGTCTGTGGCTGCAGTAATGCAGAAATAGCCGGATCGTCGATGGTCACATTTGCCTTCCCGAGAACAGAGTCAATAGCTTCAAAACTGAACTATGGCCAAATTGCGGCCTCTTCGCCATCCAGTCGCAGCGTCAGACATTTTGCGCTTCCTCCTGCCTTGAGGAACTCATCCAGCGGCGTGCTGTGGGGAATGAAACCGAACTGCGTCAGGTCGGCTTCAAGTTGCGGGCAGCCGGTGTTCATCACGACATTGCGGCCTACGACAACGGCATTACAGGCAAATCGCGACGCCTCTTCGGGACAAACTGCGATCAGTCGCGGAATGTGCGAGAGTGCCCGTCGGGCATAGTCATCAAAAGCAGGCGGATAGTACAACGCCGTCGTCGCATCGAGCGGACAGAAGCACGTATCCAGATGATAATAGTGATCGTCGACCAGTTGCAGCGGAATCACCCGGCATTTCATATGTGTCCCCAGCCACTGAATGGCCGAGGCATCACTGCGGACGAGGTAACCGCCGAAGAGAGTGTCACCGCAGAAGAGCGCATCGCCAGCCCCCTCGAAATTCAACGGAGAAGGCAGCGAGACGGTCTCGAATCCCGCTGAACGAAACCAGTCCGCATCGACTGGCGTTTCAGGTTGTCGCGCAGAGTGCCTGAATGCCGCAAGAAAAACTTCGTTGTGCCACATCAATCCCGCGTTTGCCGTAAAGACGAGATCTGGCAGCCCCTTGACCGGTTCCATCAGTCGAATGTCGACACCAAGACCGAACAGAATGTCGTGCAACGCTTGCCATTGACGACGCGATTGTTCGGCGTCGCTGGGAACCCCGCGACTCATCCACGGATTGATCTCGTACTCGATTCCGTAGAAATCGGGCGGACACATCAGAACCGTCGGTTGATCGAACATCGGCATGATGAAAACACCGTTCTTTCGGGGATTGAAACGACGCACGGCATGAAGTGACCTGTCTGTATTAAGGATCGGCACAGGAATAATTGTGGCAAGCTGCTGACATGCCAGCGGATTGCTCCAAGGCGAATCGTCGAAAGAGGACGTGAACCACAGAGGCAAGACAGAAAAGATGACTCCCCAAAAAATGCCATGCACGAACGAAGACACCCCGGTCAGTCTCTCGGAGCGCCCTCGCAACGCGCATCTTCTCCTTCCTTCTCTGTGCCTCGGCGTCTCAGTGGTAAAACATCTTCGCATTTCTCTGCAGCATATCGCCGAGCGATACGGTCAGTTTCAGCCAAAATGGTTCCGACAGTAGATGATGCGCCGGTGCTGAGCGACATGCTATCAGAACGCCGAAAGCCGCGTCTGCGTTCGCTACATTTGCGAGCTTTCAACGAGTGCTGAATTCCGTGCCGCAGGCAAATGTCCGCCTTCTCATCGAATCCTGTTCATGATGTTGCGAAACGGCAACATGTCCGCCAAATCCCTGAACGTGTCACGCTCGATCCAATCGTTGTCTCAGGCAGCCAGCGAGACGCAAGAGATTTAAATCATTGAGGTTACGTCATGTGGCGAAACCTTTTCAACCGCGTTCAACCGCCTGAACAGGTTTACACTTTTTCGTAAAACATGCATGACGGGTATGCCGGTCGAGGAAACGCGATTCCGGACTTTTTGTTTTTCGTCAAAACAGTCCGGGTCCCGAAAAAGAATGGCTGCCGAGGGTGGTTGCCGGGTCAAACCGGATGGCTGCGGCCGGGTCGTGGCACGCAGACTGCGATAGTTCCAGCATCGACTAAAAATGTGATGTGGGAGCGAAAGAGACTGGCCAGTCCGTGCGTCCGGTACGCTCAGCGTGTCGGATGCTCGCACGTCACGAACAGAATCGGTATCTATTTCAAAAACAAAAAACAGGAGCATTTCCAATGTTGAAGACTTTGCTGAACGACGAAGCCGGTTTCATTATTTCTGCCGAACTCACTCTCGTACTGACGATCGCCGTGCTGGCAATGGTCGTGGGACTCGCCGAAGTGGCTGTCGCCGTCAACACCGAATTGAACGACGTCTCGAACGCGATTGGTGCCTTGAACCAGAGCTATTCCTACACCGGATTTTGCTCGACCAGCGGCGGAAAACTGAAGAGCGTCATTTCTGGTAGCTCATTCACGGACGCCCTTGATGACTGCGATACGAACACCAGTTGTGACATTGTCTCCGGTGCCGGATCGAATCAACGCGAAGGATATTGATCCGGATTATTTCGGCTCATGCCGAATCAGGCTGAGAGGTACGGTTTATCGTGGACGATTTTCGGGAGATACCCCGACAACGCAAATTGCCAACTTGAAAAGCGGTGGAGTCGATTCTCCACCGCTTTTTTCTTTTGGCAACCGGGAGTGGAAAATCTACTGGCTGAAAAACGGGGACCCCGGCGCGCCGGGGCCTGATGCAACGGTATTTTTGTTGGGTTTTGTTTTGTAAACGTCAGGCGGTGTTCT